>JBLHJZ010000243.1:0-7267 GCA_047619515.1 Saprospiraceae bacterium
GCAAAAACCTATTTTAATATCCTGCTTAATCGGGATATAGATATTGATATAGCCGTGGAAACGGAAATGTTGTCGGATTTCACGGTTCAGCAACTACAATTAAACACCTTAATAGATCAGGCGAAACGTAACCGTCTGGAGTTTCAGAAAATTCAGGTTGCCGACAATGTTGTGGAACTCAATAAGGAACGTATCGACAAAGAAAAACTACCAACGCTCGGTGTCACGGGGGCTGTAGGTATACAGACCGAAGGATTTGATTTCGATACCGGAGGCCCCATTTATACGCTGGGTTTTGGAATGGCGGTAAACCTGTTTGACGGTGGAAGACGAAAAAAGCGAATCGAAGAAATTCATGTCGATCAAAATATATTGTATAATAATCGCGCACAGCTCCAGCAGCAGATCCAAATCGAAGTCAGCCAGATTTATTTTGCCCTTCAGTCCCTGAGTAGCAAACTGGCGGCAGAACAGGCAGCATCCAGGAGTGCACGAAAGAGTTACACGATCATCAAATCGAAATATGAGAATGAAAAAGCGATTCTGCTCGAAGTTACAAATGCCCAAAACCAATTGGTCACATCTAATCTTCGGCAGGTGTTAACCAAATACGATTACCTCATCAAACTAGCAGAACTCGAAAAAGCAATTCAATAACTATTTAGTTATTGGCCTAAATTAATAAAAAACTATTTTTTTGAGGTTTTACAAAAGAATGTAAAAACCTTCCATACTTACAGGGATTTTCCATTATTTCATAAAGCCAAATAGTTTATCATTAATTCTTTACGTCCACTTATTATGAAACAAAAAGTATTATTATCAATCTCCGTATTATTAATCCTCTCTTCCTGCAAAGTAGATTATTCCGCTCCCGATGCCGGAAAAATGAATGAGCAGACTAAAAATTATGTTGAAATTGCTAAGGTAATTGAACAAAATGATCCGATTCCGATTCATGCGATCGGACGATTGGGCTCTGATCAGGAAGTGAAATTATCCTTTAAAATTGGAGGGATTATTTCGGCAATTAATGCGGATGAAGGAGACTTCGTAAAGGCTGGTAAATTACTGGCAAGTATCCGGACCAACGAGATCGATGCCCAGGTATTAAAAGCGAAACGAGTCCTTCAAAAAGTAGAAAGGGATTTGGAACGTATTGAAAAAATGTATGCGGACTCCGCTGCTACCCTGGAGAATGTACAGGATTTGACCACTTTGTCCCAGGTGTCAAAAGCAGATTTGGAAATTGCGGAATTCAATCAAAAGTATGCAAGGATCATCAGTCCGGTAAGTGGAAGAATCATCCGCCGGCTCGCAGAACCCAATGAGTTGGTGGCTCCCGGTCAGCCGATTTTTCTGATCGCTACGGCCAGTGGCAAAACGCATGTCATGAAGGTTGCTTTGTCAGATCGGGATATCAACCGGATTAATCCCGCTAGCAAAGCCAAAGTATATTTTGATGCATTCCCGGATGAATACTTTGATGCCCAGGTTTCAAGTATCGCTGAAAATTCCGACCCCGTTACAGGTACTTTTGAAGTAGAACTGGCGGTCGATGCTAAGAACAAAAGACTGCGAAATGGTTTTATCGGAAGAGTAGATTTAATTCCGGTTAGTCCCGGTTCTTATCTGACCCTGCCCATTGATGCAGTAGTCGAAGGCGATCAAAAAAGCCTTTTTATATTCATACCTACCGCAGCCGATACCATTGCGAAGATGATCTCCGTCCAGCCTTTTTATATCACCTCTTCATCGGTCTATGTAAAAAGACCTGAAAGTGGAAACCTGACCAGGGTGATTACTTCGGGTGCCGCTTATTTGGTGGATGGGGATAGGATTTTTGTCAGGGGTGAGAAGTTAGAGGTGACCGGAGAGAAGTGAGGGGTGAGGGACTCAGGTAATTGACTTCTTGACAGCTTGACTACCTGACTACTTTCTTTATCTCTCTATTCCTTTTCAAATCAAAACCAAAATATTTAATTTTCAGCACACGATTAAACCATAATTGTAAATACCAGCAACAATATGAACCTCACCCGTCTTGCACTTAGGAATTCCCAGTTTGTTTTGATCGTGATATTGATTGCAGTTCTTTTGGGCGTACGATCCTTTATTTCGATGCCGAGATCGGAAGATCCGCAGGTAGCTTTTCCGATTTATTTTGCGACGATCGTATATCCGGGTACCAGTCCTGAAGATATGGAAAAACTGATAGTTGACCCTATCGAGGAGGCGGTCAATGAGATCGATAATATCACGGAAATCAAAACGGGAATCAGAGAAGGACTGGCCTTGATTTCTATTGAAGCCAGTTTTGAAATTGATGCAAAAGATAAGTATGATGAAGTATTACGGGAAATAAATACAGTTCGGCCGACTTTGCCGGATGGGATCGTTTTATTTGACATTCAGCAAATCAAACCGGAAGACCGGGTAAATTTTTTATTATTTGCCATGACATCCGATCAAGTTTCCTATCGCGAGTTGGATGGTTTTGCGGAGGATTTTAAAGAGGTATTAGAACAGGTAGATGGAGTAAATTCTGTCGATGTCGAAGCGAGCCCGGAGCAGGAAGTACGTATTGCGCTGGACTATCAGCGGATGGCTGCCCAGAATATTTCCCTGGTGCAGGTAGTTGGTGCTTTACGGTCAAATAATGCCAATATTCCCGGTGGAAATGTACAGGCAGGGGCTAAAAGTTTTACCATAAAAAGTACCGGAGATTTTGATAATCTGGATGAAATCAGAAACACGATCATCGCCGCTGCAGATAATAGAATTGTCTACCTAAAGGACGTAGCGAATGTTCGGATAGATCATGAAGATATTCGTTGGAAAGCGGAATACAAACAGCAAAAAGCGGTTTTTATTTCTTTAAAACTAAAGACGGGCACCAATATTTTAGATGTCGATAAAGCAGTGATGAACGTACGGGACGAGTTTGCAAAAAGCCTGCCGCCCAATATTCAATTGAATACGGCCTTTGAACAAACCAGCGCAGTAGAAACCCGGATCAATGATTTTTTCATTAACCTCCTTCAAGGGGTGGCGCTGGTTGGCTTGGTGATTTTATTGGTATTGGGTTGGCGCTCAGCGATTATTATTACCACCTTGATTCCACTTTGTATCATTATAGCTTTGGCCTTATTAAACGGTGCCGGCTATGGTTTGCAACAAATTTCGATCGCTTCTTTAGTCCTTGCGCTGGGACTGCTGGTGGACAATGGGATTGTAGTAATTGAAAATATCAATCGCTTTATAAAAGAAGGTTTTTCTAAAAAAGAAGCAGCACAAAAAGGTGCGAGTGAAGTTGGATTAGCGATTGCGAGTTCAACAGTGACTACTTTACTGTCTTTCTTTCCCTTGACTCAATTGGGCGAAGGGCCGGGGTTATTTTTAGCCTCCTTGCCATTGACCGTAATTTTTGCACTGATTATTTCGCTTATTTTAGCCTTAACCTTTTCCCCTTTATTATCAAATTGGATATTGTCTTCTAAGGTATCCAAGCCTTCTTATTCGGATCGCTTTTTTAATTGGTTTGTCGATAAAGTATACGAACCAATATTAAATTTTTCTTTAAAAAGAGGGTGGTTGATTATTATAGCTGCAGTGGGGATATTCGTATTTAGTATAAGCTTGTTTCCTAAAATAGGCGTTAGTTTTTTCCCGACTGCTGACAAAGCGCTTTTATTAATAGAGGTGAATACACCTAAAGGGTCAAGTATAGCAGCCACTGATAAAGCAGTTAATTATGTTGAGTCCATTCTGGATACGATGGATTACGTAAAGGATTTTACTTCAAATGTCGGTCATGGAAATCCTCAGATTTATTATAACCGTATTCCGAAATCTTTTGAACAACGCCACGGCCAGATCCTGGTGAATTTTACGGAATGGGATCCTGGAAGATTTTATCAGACCATAGCACAATTAAGAAAAACTTTTGCAGATTACCCCGGTGCTAAAGTCACCATGGAAGAACTCAAAAACGGCGTTCCGGTGGAGGCACCTATTGAAATCCGGGTGTTTGGTGATGATTTGAAGGAGATCAAACAATTGGCGAACCAGGTAGAATCTATTATGGAGTCTCATCCTCAGGTAATCAATATTGTCAATCCTTTACGAAGAAATCAAACCCAATTAAAAATAAAGCTCAATAAAGAAAAAGCAGGTCTGTTGGGGGTCTCAGAATTGGATTTTGACCAAACTATCCGGGCAAGTCTTAACGGACTAGTGATTGACCAGGTCAGCCTTGATGATGGGGAAGACTATAACCTGGTACTCAGAATGCCATTTGATGAGCAACCGGATATTGAGGATTTAAATAAAATTTATGTCGCCAATCGACAAGGCAGATTAATCCCTTTAAATCATATTGCTGATATTGAGTTTGAAGGCGGTATTCCTGAGTTTAGTCATTTTGATCTCAATCGAAATATTAAATTAAAGGCCAGCTTGAATAATCTGGACAACACGATTCCGGTGACTATTGAAATGATTGACTCATTAGATAGCATGGATTGGCCGAAGGGATATCATTATGAGGTCGGAGGAGAATATGCGGAACAGCAAAGCACTTTTGGTAGCCTTGGTATTATTTTGGTACTCGCCCAGGTTGCTATTTTTGCAGTATTGGTCTTACAATTTCGTTCTATTCTACAACCCCTTATTGTATTTTCTGCTATTCCCCTGGCAGTCAGCGGTTCATTTATCATGCTATACCTTACCGGCTGGTCTTTTTCATTTTTTGCCTTTGTAGGATTGATCAGTCTGATTGGTATCGTAGTCAATAATTCTATTATCATGGTAGATGTGATGAATCAATTAATCAGAGAAGGAAGTAGTCTGAGGGAAGCGATTATTCAAGGTTCGAAACGTAGACTCAAACCGATTGTCCTTACCACGATCACGACTATTCTCGGGCTGCTACCCTTGACACTTCAGGGAACTAATCTTTGGTCTCCTTTAAGTTTGACCATTATCGGGGGGATGATTTCATCGACGGTATTATCCTTGATTGTGGTACCGGTGTTGTATAAGTGGTTGACCAAAGGACAAATATCTTAAATACTGAAAAAAACATACAACCATACACGGAGAAAAGACCCAAGGGGCTCGCCA
The DNA here is from genome assembly GCA_047619515.1 of Saprospiraceae bacterium. Lineage (GTDB taxonomy): Bacteria > Bacteroidota > Bacteroidia > Chitinophagales > Saprospiraceae > JAHDHW01. The sequence continues at coordinate 5,125 of JBLHJZ010000243.1, forward strand.
GTTTTTAGTCATGTTCAGATGTATGGAAAAAGAGATAAATAACAAATTAAGAGAGAATTTTGTGAAAAAAGACACCTATATGGGAATAAATTTCTATATAATAAATACATATTTTATGGTAGAAAAAAACAAGAAATTAGTTTTAGTTTTACGTATTGTTTTTATGAAGTTGTGTTAAAACAACTTCTATATCAAATAACCGACAAGCTCAATCATCCCGATAGTTTTATTCTAACCAGCTGATTTCATAGCCTAAATTATTTTTTAATTGAATCTCATTTTATTTTATGAGGTTATAAAATCTTTGTTATCATGAAGTACAAATACACATTAACTACTATTAGTCAGTCTGGTAAATTTTTATCGAGAACAGTTTTACAACTCAGCTTTTTATTCTTTTTATCGTTTATGGCTTTCCTGCCTACAGTACAAGCGGAGGAATGTGAAGCATCCGATAATTGTATGGATTTCGCATTTATTGAGAAAGTTGATAATGGAAATGGTTCAACTACCTTATGTTTTAGCATTACCAATAATTGTAACCGCGCTTTGAGCTATGCAGCTTTTAGTGTTCCACAGGAAGCCAGTTCTCCATCAGATAATTCTGTTTACGCTTCAGATAATGGGATTAATTATAAAATCGAAAATACGACCAATAATCCGTTTTATAGTATAAAATTTGAGACCATTGGAGAGGGATTTAAAAATGGAGGGAGCGGAGAATTTTGTTTTGATTTGCCTACCGCTATCGCTGACGATTTTAGTACAATCACTATCCAGTCGAAAGCGAGTAACAAAACTTATCAAGTGACCATTGATTTCTCCACTTGTTCAGACCCGGTATGCGATAATATTCCTTTGTTTCAGGGAGGTGCTGCTGGCGTAAGAAGTATCGGGACAAATTTTCCTTCCAGTATTGCAACTGTTTGTGAAGGTATGCCATTTGTTATAGAAAATGTACTTTCTCCAACTGGTGGAAGCGGTGCTTTAGAAACGGCATGGATCAAATGTTCAGGTGGTGTTGGCGCTGAAGATTGTGGGTCAAGATTTGAGGAGTTAGGACCACTAAATGTCGGTCAAATCTATACTGATTTTGTAGCGAATGGCGGGTCAGGACGAATTGGAAATACTTGCTGGGAATTTGCAACAGATGGGGATGCGGATGACCTGTCTTTGAATATTGATGGTATTTATTCGACGACTTGTTTTGTTCGTTGTGTTCGACGTGCCGGATGTGAAGCTTTTACAGGAGAAGGCAACATCATTACTGTTCAGGTTACAAGCTGCTCGTCACCCAGACAAGGCCAACTAATCGAAGACAATGCTGACTTCGCAGTTTATCCAAACCCTGCTTATGATGAAATTTCTGTTTTACCAGCAGAAAAATATTTTGGCCAAAGCTGGACAATAATTGTGTATAATCAATTAGGTAACGTAATGTTACAGAAGGAGATTGATCAGGTAGAGGATCATTCGATTCGATTAAATACGTCCCTGTTCCCAGGAGGAGTGTACACCATATATTTTAAAGTCGGTGAACAAAAAAGTATTGGAAAGAAATTGGTGATTAGCCGATTATAGGGTTTTCGGTAATTCACTAGAAAAAAGGTCATTAGTTGTTAGTCATTCGGACACCCCCAATGACTAGTGCCTATTGACCTTTTGTTTAGGGCTGAGAAATTAGAAAGAGAGGAAGACTATTCATGAAAAAGCACTGCAAATAAATTTGCAGGCTACAATCCGTATTATTACCTTAGTCCCATGAATACAACTACAATCAGAGTCGGCGGAGTACCAGAACATTTTAATCTACCCATTCATCTGGCTCGGGAACAAAAACTATTTGAGACACGTGGTGTATCTGTGGAATGGACGACTTATAAAGGGGGAACCGGCCAAATGATCAAAGCAATGGCTGATGGAGAAATTGACCTTTGTATTTTATTGACAGAAGGGATTCTTAATGCGATTGTCAAAGGAAGTCCTTTAAAGATTATCAGTGAATATGTGACGACACCGCTGACCTGGGGTATACATACTGGCACAGATAATCCATTGGATAATTATCGGGATATTTATACTAAAAAATATGGAATTAGCCGCTTTGGCTCTGGTTCGCATCTGATGGCTATCGTCGATGCCA
>JBLHJZ010000244.1:0-7253 GCA_047619515.1 Saprospiraceae bacterium
TTTTAGCTTTTAGCCTTTGGCAGTTGGCTTCCTTTTATCGCGTCCTAAAACGCACATGAGGGAAGCCAACTGCTAATAGCCAATAGCCAATAGCTTGAATCAAGTTTCCGGCAATATGTCACGTCCTCAAATGATATTTAATAAGCAAAAAATACCCTTAGTGTAAAAATGGACTAAGCCTAAAAATTACTATATTTGCAGAAACATGGGTCATCCCGAATTTTATAAAGATGATTGCTTAATTTGGTAACCTTGCCTTTATAACACAGGAAAATCGGCATTCGGTGTTCGGAGATTACCGAATGCCCAAAGTCTATTACCGTTTTTTCGATAGTTAAAAGAAGGGTAAACTCTTTAATAACCTTCTAATTAATGAAAAATCCGGAATGACTCATATTGCGGGATCTTCGAATAAAAACAAAACCTTAATAATGCCAACAGTCACAAGCATACCTACGAGCAGATTCACCGAGTTTGATATTAGCCTTTTTAAATCAGGAAAACATTTTAAACTTTACGAAAAACTAGGAAGTCACCTGATGGAAGTGGAGGGCTCCAAAGGCGTATATTTTGCCGTCTGGGCTCCCAACGCCAAAAGTGTTGCCGTTATCGGTGATTTCAATCATTGGAATAATAAAGAACATCCGCTTTTCCCACGATGGGATGGCTCAGGAATCTGGGAAGGTTTTATCCCCGGCCTGAAAAAAGGAACAGTCTATAAATACCAGGTTAGCTCGGCGGATGGCCGTCATCTTGAAAAAGGTGATCCTTTCGCTTTCACCTGGGAAGTACCGCCCAATACAGCATCGATAGTTTGGGATTTGGATTATAAGTGGAAAGATAACAAATGGATGGAGGCCCGGAAAGCAAGTGCAGGACAGGCTCAACCTTATTCCGTCTACGAAGTACATATCGGCTCCTGGAAAAAAATAGGGGAGGAGGACAACCGATCGCTCACTTACAAAGAGATGATCAAACAGATGGTTCCCTATGTCAAAGACCTTGGTTTTACACATGTGGAATTTATGCCCGTGATGGAGCATCCGTTTTTTGGCTCTTGGGGATACCAGGGCACTGGTTATTTTGCCCCTTCCAGTCGACACGGTACGCCACAGGATTTTATGGCTTTGATTGATGCTTTTCACAAGGCAGGTATCAGTGTCCTCCTGGATTGGGTACCTTCGCATTTTCCGGAAGACGCACATGGACTGGCGGATTATGACGGTACACATCTCTATGATCACGCCGATCCCCGGAAAGGATTTCACCCGGATTGGAAGAGCTGTATTTTTAATTATGGTCGAAATGAAGTTCGTGCTTTCCTCATCAGTAATGCTTTGTTTTGGTTGGATAGATTTCATGCAGACGGACTTAGAGTAGATGCGGTTGCTTCGATGCTATATCTGGATTATTCGAGAGAAGAAGGGGAGTGGATTCCCAATGAATTTGGCGGTCGGGAAAACCTGGAAGCCGTTGCCTTTTTAAAAGAATTTAACGAAACGGTTTACAGTGTATTTCCGGATGCCATAACTATTGCCGAAGAGTCTACCAGCTGGCCTGGGGTATCCAAGCCGACTTTTGAAGGGGGGCTGGGTTTTGGGCAGAAATGGATGATGGGCTGGATGCACGATACCCTGGATTATTTTCAAAAAGATCCTGTTTACAGACAATATCATCAGAATGATATCACTTTTAGTCTGGTATATGCCTTTACAGAAAACTTTATGCTACCGCTTTCTCATGATGAAGTGGTTCACGGAAAAGGCGCTTTGGTCGACCGGATGCCCGGAGATGAGTGGCAACGTTTTGCTAATCTCCGCTTGCTCTTTGGTACCATGTTTATGCACCCTGGAACGAAGTTGTTGTTTATGGGTGGAGAGTTTGGTCAGACCAGCGAATGGAATCACGACAAAGGACTCGAATGGTGGTTGCTCGAATTCCGCTATCATAAAGGGATTCAAAACTGGATTCGGGATCTAAACCATTTTTATAAAAGTCATCCTGCGCTTTATCAAAAACAATTCAGTCCGGATGGATTTCAATGGATAGATTATTCTGATAGTGCCAACAGTGTAATGATTTTCCTAAGAAAAGGAGAGGCTACTGAAAAACCTTTACTGGTGGTCTGTAATTTCTCCCCAGTGAGCAGAGAGCATTACAAAATTGGCGTTCCATCTCCAGGCTACTGGAAAGAAGTGTTGAATAGCGATAATTCAACTTATGGCGGTTCCAATACAATAATTTCAGAACCTATAGCTTCCGCAGAGATCAACTGGCACGGTCAGAAAGATGCTTTGTTTTTAAAACTGGCACCACTGGCTTTGATGGTTTTTGAACCTACGGAGTATGATCCGCATAAGACGGAGACTAAGGTGATTGATATGGTGTCTTAGATAGTTGTTGCAAGCTTAGTGCAGCGTAAAATAAATATCGTCCGATTCTGACTATGTCTTTTCGCCCTACTCATCGTCTTGTCCTCACCTTCATAGCTAAGGCTATGAGGTTCCGGGCGTTCCTTGATTAGAGCAAAAATTCATTAGCCATAATTCAGCCACTACTTATTTTACGCTGCACTTAGGCACCGCCGTAACTTGTAATACCGGATAAAAGTAAGTTTGTAACTTACTCCAGCGAAAATATTTGGCTTATCTATGAAATAAAAAAATCCTGAGTGATATATATCGCTCAGGATTTTTTATTATAGACCTTTGATAGGTTTACTAAACTTTCAAAGTTTAGTAAACCTACCCTTACGCACATTTATCGCTGAATCACAAACTTCTTAGTCGCGGAACCATGCTCACTTTTTACATAAAGAAAATAAATACCATTGCTTAATCTGCTGGTATTTATTGCAGCCTGCCCCAGGACATTTTCGAAACGCTGATTTTGCAATACCTGACCCTGTACATTGGTGATATAAACATCAAGCCTGCTGTTGACCGGATTATTAAACCTAAGATTCAACAAGTTCTGCGCAGGATTCGGGAAGAGGGCAAAGTTGGTACTATTTAACAAATCTTCCGTACTGATAACCACATTAGGATCGATCTCAATTTCAAATCGGGGCGTTCCAAACCATCCACCTTCGCCATCTTCTACCGCAAAAGTGAAACCATCGGTAGTCTCCGGGCCACCGTTATGTACATAAGAGAGATTGCCCGCATCAATAGTTTCCTGCCGGAAAGTCATCCCTACTTCCATTGGATTGTTTACGAAGAACAGGGTTCCGTTTTCAGGAACCGTTACAACGGTATAAACCAGCTCCTCCGGCCCGTTATTATCATCTTCTGACAACAGAAACCCATTTGTAATCTGTCGGCCGCCGCCTGGAGGAGTCGGCATGAGCTCATTGTTCACCAAGTAAGGAGGATTGGTACTGGCATTCGAGCAAATCTCAAGTGACCATTCCTGAAGCGCTCCACCCACACCGTCTGTGTTATTCACAGCTACCTTGAGAGTCCAGATTCCGACTGGATTAAGGTTATTGAAATCAGATAAATTACCCTGTGGTTTGTAAGTTCCACCATTACATTGAATATCATCAAGCGGAGCCTCGTCGTCCAATGCCATATTAAAGAGGGTGGCGATGCCACAATCATTAGAAAACAACACTACTTCAGTATTATCCGGACTGATCAATGACACATCAATGTGTTTTACCAGGTCATGGGACCCTTTAATTTTCTTGACATTGAGATCATTGATGGCGCCTGTTGTATTGATCACGAGGATAGATTCAACCACTGGCAAACCGATAGCAGAAATATTCAAAGGCACGTTATCACTTTCGAAAACAGCACATTCAAATACCTCCGTATGGAATCCCTGGGGCACAGAATAGCTTCCATAACCACATTCGTTGGAAGGATGGATTCTCCAAAAGTATAATTGATTTTTTTCTAATATTACACTGGCAGTATAGGAGGTAGTGGTGAGTCCAGTAGCGGATTCCAGAAGAGTGCCTGGCGCGAAAGAAGGACTGGTAGCAATCTCTATATCATAGGTATTCGCATTGGGCGAACCGATCCAGGTAAATTCCGGTGACTCTGACACCCCTGAGCTTCCGTTAACAGGAGTTTGCAATGTTAAGGCAGAAAAATCGCTAAGTACAAGGTTGAAAGTTACATTCCTTATGATTGTATCTCCTCCTAAAGCCATAGCGGTAATTTGAATATCATAAAAACCTTCATCAACAATATTTGCAGTTTCGATGGTCAGGGTCGCACTTTCGGAAGGCAAAATCGGATTGGTACTGAATACCGGATTGGCTCCTGCTGGTAAACCTGAAACTGAAAAAGAGACGAGGGAATCATAATCCAATAAAGATAAAGTACTCAAGTCGATTACGACATTATCCGGTACACATCTTTGCTGATAATAAGGCCAGGCATCAAGTGTATATCCAGGAGTAGTGGCTTCGATAATTTGACAATTAAAATTTGAAATATCAAAAAAGATATTCTCCGCAGCTTCCACTCTAATTCTTACCCCACCAGTAATTACATTAGGTATCGTCACAAGCTGGGTACCATCATTTGGGACATTTAAGGCAAGGGTATAGGGATAATCGTAGCCGCCATTACTGGACAAAGTAATGTTTACTCTTTCACAATTCACCGGCGCCAAATCAGTATTCGATACATCCCAAAGCACCTCTATATTTTGACCGATTTCGAAAATCTCGTTAGAATTTGGATACTGCACCCGGAATGGTCCTGCCTGGTCAGTAGCTTCAAAAGAAACTTCTTCCCAGACTACACCACCTGCTTCCGTATTATTATCTCTTACCGTACATCTGAATTTTAAATTCCGGGTATAAGTCGGTAGCACCTCCACATTTGATTGGGTGTTCTGAACCACACTTTGCAAATTTGGAAAAACACGGGTTGGACTGTCATTCGGCGGAAAGGATCTAAAACTAGGCGCAGTACCAGTAGGCATACCTAATTCACTCAATGGCCCTGTATTATACTGTTCCCAACAATAACTAATAGGTTCGCTATCCTGGTCACTGGCGATAGCGGTCAATTCGAACGGAGTACTGATCGGGATATAAAAGCCATTTACATAATCCAGTTCTAGCTCCGGTAAAGTATTGGAAGTGGGAACGATATCAGGACAATCACCTGCTCCTAAACCAGTATGAGAGTAGTCGTATATCTGTTGGAGCGAACCCACATGATAATAAGTATCGCCACCAAAGACTACATTTTGATCGCCACAAGACCCGGCATAAGACATGATCGTACTTCCACTCCCCGGTTCAAAAGCACTACCGGAAGCCCTTTGTCCTAATATCCCAGGGCAGTTGTCCCAGGTATGCCCTGCCGAAAACTGGTGGGCTACTTCATGAGCGGTAATTCTCAGTATGGCATTTTGAAGGTTGCCTGCTTGACAAGTCACTCCTCTTCCTTTATTTTCAGAACAAACGGTGCCTCCTGCAACGCCTCCTACATCTGTACATCCGATAGTCATCACATGGCCTACATCGTAATTATTGTGACCAATCACTTGGTCGAGGTTATTTTGGTTTTGCTGGAGGAGCCCGCCACCTGAAGTGACATTACTATACGGATCGGTAAAATCATCGGTATAAATCAATTCATCATTATTATCAATCAAGACAAAACGGATAGCTGTTTCTGGTTCAAATACCGAGTTTAATAAATTGACGACCGTATTTACAGCAGACATGCCGCCGCTTACCGTGCCACCATGCAAAGCGGTCCATTCTGCAACACCTGCCATAGCTATTTTATATTCTAAAACTTCCACCGTTGCTACCGCTCCACTTCGTTCGCTTGCCTGGATATGATTTTGAATATCTTCATTAAGGGTTATACCTGCAATTGGAGAAACCGTATTTAAAAAATCATCGTCATTATGAACGCCACAGACAAATTCATAGCCATCGGGCATTATTTGATTTTTTTCATCAAAAACGATACAGACATCCTGGATGTTTTTGGCATAAGGCTCAATGGAATATCTTGCAGTTGGCGTATTAAAAATCGCTTGAAACCCAAGATCCGAATATAAAAAACGAACCTTGATATTTTTATCTTTTGTACTATAGCCTGCAAATGATTTGATATGCGGATATCTCGCCGCTATACCCGGCATCATGACAGGAGATTCGTAGATATTAAACGGGTGAGTTTCTCCGTCAGGCAAAGGCAGTTCAAGCTTTAGCGGATGATTCCGGGCTGCGGCAGTTCGCTCCATCGGTGCATTTTGAAGATAAGATTTCATCTCGTCCAGATCCAGCGCAAAAGTATGATATTGGTCGGGAATGAGTCCTCGTTCATTTTCAGCATTTAATATAATGGCGCTTTCGTTGGCGCTGCTCCAGAAATCATTAATCTGGGCATTCATTGCCGTACTTATTAAAATTGTGAGAAACAGGGAGAGTATACGGATTTGCATCATTGTTTTAATTTTAGTTAATTTAAGCTTTAAATTTAAGAGGAACTTCCTTGGGATTTTCTAAAAATCTCAAATAGTTGTGAATACGTCTTATATATTACAAAGATAAGGTTGAATATTGTGGTTTAAAAATTAATCTTCGCTTCATTTTATTCTTGTTGTTTATTATATAAAGGCATAGGAGTTATTTCTGGTCATACTACTAAACGTTATGCAAAGACCAAGAGTCTCGACCTTTTTGTGTTATATCTAGTAGTATGATTCCTACTAAAGAAAAGGATAGGTATAAATAAAAAAATCCTGCGTGAAAGCCACGCAGGATTTTTTTATTTATAGAACTTTGATAGGTTTACGCACATCTATCGCTGAATCACAAACTTCTTAGTCGCGGAACCATGCTCACTCTCTACATAAAGAAAATAAATACCATTGCTTAAACTACTGGTATTTATTGCAGCCTGCCCCAGGACATTTTCGAAACGCTGATTTTGCAATACCTGACCCTGTACATTGGTGATATACACATCAAGCCTGCTGTTGACCGGATTATTAAACCTAAGATTCAACAAGTTCTGCGCAGGATTCGGGAAGAGGGCAAAGTTGGTACTATTTAACAAATCTTTCGTACTGATAACCACATTAGGATCGATCTCAATTTCAAATCGGGGCGTTCCAAACCATCCACCTTCGCCATCTTCTACTGCAAAAGTAAACCCATCTGTGGTCTCCGGTCCACCATTATGTACATAAGAGAGATTGCCCGCATCAATAGTTTCCTGCCGGAAAGTCATCCCTACTTCCATTGGATTGTTCACGAAAAACAG
>JBLHJZ010000245.1:0-7245 GCA_047619515.1 Saprospiraceae bacterium
ATCTTCCGGGATATCCCTGTCATGGACAAATCGCGAAGTTGGACCTACGTTTCTTTTGATCAGACTTTTGCTGATTTTAGTGATTAAATTCCCCGAGAACTCATCATCAATATACAGCTCTGCATCCCGGGTAAGCTTTATTGAATACATACCCATAATGTCATATCCCGGGAATAACCACAGGGCAGTGTACCGGACGATATCATCTAAAATGATTATGTTATGTATGCCATCTTCACTTGGTAGCTCTACAAATCTCGGAAGGTGATCAGAAGGAACCTTCACGATAGCATAATCTATTTTATTATCCTTTTTGTCTTTGGGGTGAAGGATGACAGAAAGATAAAGTGCGGCATTATTCAGAAAGGGGCGAATCTTGTTTTTAACCAATAGTACCGGCTGTACAAAGGGTAGGAGATTGTCCTGGAAAAATGTTTTAATAAATTCCATCTGGCTATCATCCAGCTGGTCAATCCTGGTAATGATTTTTATTCCTTGATCTTTAAACTGTGGAATAATTTGCCTTTCAAATATTTCGGAGTACTCTTCTTGTTGGGTATTGATTATCTTTAGCAATGTTTTTAATATAGCCTTCGGGTCGTATGCAATCTTTCGCTGCGTTTTTTTTCCGACTCTTACCAGGTTTCTAAGGTTGGCTACTCGTACCCGGAAAAATTCATCCAGATTAGAAGAATAGATGGCCAGGAATTTGACGCGCTCCAGCAATGGAACACTGGGGTCTTTCGCTTCCTGCAAAACCCTGTAATTAAAAGTAAGCCAGCTTATATCCCGATGCAAATAAGGCATCGTCTCTTCATTAATTTTCATCGTTTCAATTTATACTGCTGCAAAATCAATATCGGAATGCCTCCATTCAGGAGCGTTATTTATAGCGTCTATGAGTTCTTCAGGCTCCCGGATCACCGTCCAGATTCCCCGGTGTTCCACACTCATAAACTTTTCAAAGATGCAGGTTTCCAACATGGCTATCAATGGATCATAATATCCGTCCTGGTTTAATATAATGATGGGATTGATAAAAACACCTAATTTTTTCAAGGTTATAGCTTCCAATAACTCTTCTAATGTTCCGCATCCACCAGGCAAAGCAATTAAAGCATCAGTGTCTTCCATAAATTTCTTTTTTCGCTCATGCATATCCTTGGTTAGTATCAATTCACTGATTCCATTATGTTGCCATTCTACTTTCTGCATAAACTCGGGCATGACCCCGATGATGGTACCTTTGTTTTTAATGACCGTATCGGCTAGTTTTCCCATAAGTCCTTTAGCTCCGCCACCGTAAATTACCGTAATGTCGTGATTTACTAGTATCTCGCCAATCCGCTGGGCAGCTGCAAAGTACTTTGTAGCCAATTTATCACTAGAGGCACAATAAACCGTGACTTTTTTAATTTTTTTCATATGTTTTAGTACCAGAACTATTGATCACTGCAAAATAGGAAAATCTTTTAGAAATACAGGATGGCTGGCCTTTGGTTTTTAGGTTATTAGCTAATCGGGTACAAATCTCCTTATTTCTCGATAAAAAATTAACACTTCATTTGTTTTAATATTCCTGAATATTCATTCCTGATTATTCCATACTTTCTCTACTTTTGCAAATAAACAAACAAGAGCTAATGATCCAAATATTTGTAACCGGGGGGACTTTTGACAAGGAATACAACTTTATTACAGGAGAGTTGTATTTTAAAGATACACATTTATCGAAGATGTTTGAACTGGGGCGATGCACTATTGACGTGAACATAAAGACCCTTATGATGGTTGATAGCCTGGAAATGACGGAGGCAGACCGGGAAATTGTAATTCATAATTGCAAAAAAACATCACATAAAAGCATAGTAATTACTCATGGTACTGACCGGATCGTCCAGACCGCAAAGGAATTAGCAGCAGCAAATATAGACGGAAAAACAATAATTCTGACCGGTGCCATGATTCCTTACGCCTTTGGTACTTCATCTGACGGTTTTTTCAACCTTGGGAATGCAATAGCCTTTTCTCAGACATTGCCTTCAGGAGTCTTTGTAGTCATGAATGGCCGTTATTTTAATTGGGATAATGTTCGAAAAAACCGGAAAACGGGAAATTTTGAAGAAATAAATGAGGAGGAGAGGAATTAGGATTTAAGAATTAGGATTTGGGATTTAAGATTACCTCAATCCTCAAACCTCAGTCCTCAATCCCAAACCCTCAATCCTAATTCTTCATTCCAAAATAAAAAAACATGACTTACCTGGGACTGATATTTGAAATAATTATTTTAATCCTGGCCGTATATGGCTATTTATTCGCTCGTGGGAGTTTTTCTTCTCCCGACCCGGAAGTCAGGAAAAAGGCTGATGCTTTTCGTCAACAAAACGGATGGTGGATCAGAATTGGTTGTTTGTTGATTATTGCGCTGATGGCTATTGAAATATTTCTTCACTTTAAAGACCTCTTTGTTTAAGTGATTGTCCCGGTAAAACCTATTGGTACCTATTATAAGGTGGATAAAATGGGTTTATTGGTGAATCCGGCACATTGGACTCATGTTCCCACAGAATGGCATGCACCCATTGAATGTATTAAGCAAGCTTATATCCAGCACTATCAAAAAGATTTACATAGTATTTATTTGAGAGGAAGTATCGTTCGGGGAACTTTCATGAAAGGTCTGTCAGATATAGATGTGCTTGGTTTGGTATATATAGATAATATAAAATGGGAACACAGCCCGTTCGAAGCAGCCCTTTTCGAAGATTTGAAATTAACTTTTCCATTTGAAGCAAACTTTGAGCTTATGGTTTCTTCATTTTCAAGTGACCTGAATACATCCTACCCAGCTTTGGCTATGGTTTTGAAAACCCAATCTTTATGTATATGGGGGAATGATGTACTTGAAAATATTCCTCCCTTTAGGGCAGATCGATCCCTTTTGATTCACTATAAATGGCTGGATAAGGATATCGCTGGCTTTTTAGAGAATAATAATGTTGAAGAATCTGATTATCAGGAGATTATGAAATTAATGGTTCGCTGTGGATTCGAGTTGCTAATAGAAAAATCAGGAAGCTATACGACTGATCTTTACCCGGCTGTCCAATCTTTTGGGCAGTATTATCCAGCTTATAAAAGTGCTATGGAAAAAGCGCTCTTTTATTTTCTAAACCCCTATGAAAATCTCAATCAGCAAAGAGAATTAATACTTACTTTGGGGAAATGGCTCATTTTGGAGATTAATAGCCGATTGAGGTGATCAAAACAGGCTCTTTAAAAGAGGTTTCGGCTTTTATCAATGGAGAATTGTCTTCAGATTGCTTTTTGAAGAGAAGACTTTACAAATAATTTTATTATTATTGCATCACGGTTATATAGTAATAATTTGAAAATAAACATACTTTTACCTACTGTAATAACACTTATTAATCTTCGGTTAATTGATCTAATACAAGCTTCAAAAATATGAACAAATTTGTTAACACACTTTTTCTAGTCGTATTCATTTTTTCTCAAAATCTCCAGGCTCAAGATGCGGAAAGTTTTTATGAGCCACATTCGATCCGAACTTTCAATATCACCTTTGAACAGGAAAACTGGATGGGACTACTTGATTCTCTCCGTCTTTATGGAGATGGCTTATTGATTGGAAATATCGAGATTGATGGCGCTAAATATGAAGATGTGGGAATTAGGTGGAGAGGAAGCAAATCTTTTGTGGTCGGTACCAAACATAATGCATTCCATATTGCATTGAATTATATTGATAAAAATCAAAATCATAAAGGGTATAAAAAACTAAAGCTATCCACTGCTTTACGGGATCCGGGTATGGTGAGAGAAGTATTGGGGTTTCAAATTGCCAGAAAATATATGCCTGCTCCTGAAGCTAATTATGCCAATATTACCATAAATGGTAGCTTTTATGGCCTTTTTGTTAATTTAGAAGACATTGATGAGCGTTTCCTGATTCATCACTTCGGATCAGGGGATAACAGCTTTTTCAAATGCAGCCCTGAGGATTCAAAGAATAAGATCGTTTCAAAAGATTGTAAAAATAACCTTTATGCTTCCTTAGCATATGAGGAAAACGCAGCTTGTTATCCCCACAATTTTGAAATCAAATCTGATACTGGCTGGGATGACCTGATCGAATTGACAAGGGTGCTAAGTACAGATATCCAAAACATTGAATCTGTCCTCAATGTTGACCGGACACTATGGATGCTGGCTTTTAATAATGTACTGGTAAATCTCAGTAGCTATTCCGGTTTTAACAGCCAAAACTATTACCTTTATAAAGACAATAAAGGCCAGTTCAACCCGATCCTATGGGATTTGAATTTAGCTTTTGGCAGTTTCAAAAGCGTAGGGGCGAAGTCCGATCTTACGCTCAAAGAACTTCAACGCCTCGATCCGCTTTTACATGCCGATAATGAGTTGAAACCGCTTATTAGCAAATTATTAAGTATACCGCTGTATAAAAAAATGTACCTTAATCACATTCGTACTATCGTTTATGACAACTTTGAGAATGATTGGTATGAAAAAGAAGCTGAAATTTTGCAGGCAAAAATCAATGATGATCTTATCAAAGATACTAATAAAGAATATACGGATGATGAATTTCGAAAAAGCCTGACGACGACTATAGGGAAGAGAAGTAAAATACCGGGTATTAAGGAATTGATGTCAAAAAGGGCTAAGTTTCTTAAAAAACATTCTGAGGTTTCTGTTTTTCCTCCCACAGTGGATGAATTAAATGTGGTAGGCCGGGAAAAGTTTTCTAATGAAACTGTTAAAGATTTCAAAATTTCGGCAAAAGTAGAGAAACGAGCCAAGCGGGTGATCCTTTATTATCGTTATAGCGAAGAAGAAATCTATAAAACGGTTTTTATGGATGATGATGGAAAAAATAATGATGGAGAAGCCGGAGATAAAATTTTTGGTGTAACGATCACTCCGGAAGGCGGAAAGGATAAAATTGAATACTTTATCCTCGCAGAAAATATTGCATCAGCCGGATTCTCACCGGCTAATTATATGTACGAGCCTTATATCTCGTCTCTTAAAGAACTCAACAAATAGTGGCTTGAAGCTATTAAAACGAATTCCTTGTTTTAGAATTTCAACTCATTATAAGAAAGATTTATGACAATGATCAGAAATTCTATACTTGCTTTGATGTTGCTGCTTAATAGTTGTCTTTATAGTCAAAATCTTTACGATGTAATGACGATAAAGGAAGCTAAGATATATATTAATGATGCTGACTGGCTCAATACCTTGGATTCGCTCAAGCAATTGGGAAATGATGACAGGGTGACCGGAGATGTGATCGTAGACGGGGTCAGGTATGATAGTGTTGGCATTCGTTTCAAAGGCAACTCTTCTTATTTCAATGTCAAAAACCAAGAGTTGACCAAGCTTCCGTTTAATATCAAAGCTGATGAAGTAAAAAAGAAACAGCGGTTTTATGGCGAATACAAATCACTGAAACTATCAAATATCTTTCGGGATCCAAGTTATCTCCGGGAAGTACTCAGCTATGAAATCGCAGGTAATTATATGCCGACCCCAAGAGCTAATTATGTCAAGCTCTACGTCAATGATGAATATTTAGGGCTGTATAATAACACCGAATCTGTTGATGGTGATTTTTTGAAAGAGCATTTTGGCTGGAAGAAAGGAACACTTTTTAAATGTGATCCAAATTGGAATGCTCCAGATCTTCCCGATTGCCCAAAGGGAGATAAAGCATCATTGGAATACCTTGGCCAAGACTCCACCTGCTATTATAGCCTTTACGAAATCAAATCTGATGAGGGTTGGGCAGATCTCATCGCATTGACCCGCATTCTGAATGAAGAAATAGATAGTGTTGAATCCATTCTCAATATTGACCAGATACTTTGGATGCACGCTTTCAATAATGTTTTGGTTAATTTAGATAGTTATGCCGGCCGGCTTTGCCATAATTACTATTTGTACAGAGATTCCTTTGGCATCTTTAATCCTATTTTGTGGGACATGAACCTCTCCTTTGGCGGTTTTCGGTATGATGGGCTGGGCGCTCCGCTCTCCAATGAAAAAATGGTAGCATTAAGTATGTTCAACCATTATAAACAATCGAATGAAAAGCGGCCTTTGATTACTAATTTATTAAGAAATAACTTATACCGGAAAATTTATGTGGCACATATCAAAACCATCGTTAATGATTATTTTTCCAATAAGAAATACCTGGAGAGAGGTCAGATTCTCCAAAATCTTATTGATGAGCAGGTAGAAAGTGATTCGAATAAACTCTATTCCTATGAAGGCTTTAAACAAAACCTTACTTCTACTGCAGCGATTGGCGAGTCTAATATGATCGGGATTGCTGAGTTGATGGAAGCGAGAACTACCTATTTGATAGCTCATCCCTTGCTTATTCAGGAAGCTCCTGAGATTTCGGAAGTCAAGTATATCGGTGAAACAGAGAAAAGCCTTATCAAAGCCAAAGTTACTGGTGTAGAGACGGTATACCTGGCTTATCGGTTGAAAAAACATGCTCCTTTTGACAAGATAATAATGACGAAAGATGAAGCAGGGGATACTTTTAGTGCCAGGATTGATAAAGTCGATGGCACCGAATATTATATTATTGCAGAAAACAAAACGTCTGTTTCGCTTTCTCCGGAAAGAGCATCATTTGAATTTCATGAGATCAAGAAGGTCGATTTAGGTACTAAATAAAGAGGACTGCATACCAGGAATTTATTATCTGTAAAACAATGCTTTATTTCTTATTCTTCATTTCAAAAATATTACTTATCTTTATTTAAGAATAATTGACCCTTTCAATGAAAGTCGAAAATACGGTTGAAATAAGCAAGCCTCCGTCGGATGTCTACGAGTTTCTGGTAGATGAAGAAAACCTAAGTCTCTGGATTAAAAATTTTATCAAGTTGGAGAGGCTAGAAGGGGAAGAAGGAGAAGTAGGCTCGACTTCGAAACATATCTATAATGAAAATGGTAAAACCATTGAATTCATAGAAGAGATCACCGCAAAGGAAACAGGAAAATTATTCAAAGGGGTACTTCGCAATAGGCAGGTGGAAATTAAAATTTCCAATGAGTTATTCCTCCTTGCTGATAATAGTACTCGTCTGGTCGTTGTTTCTGAATTTTATCCCCAAAACCTGATTATTAAAATTGTGACTTTCTTTTCTAAAAAAAGCATAATTAAACGGCAGC
>JBLHJZ010000246.1:0-7224 GCA_047619515.1 Saprospiraceae bacterium
GGGACGCAAATTTAGCATTTTTGAGACACTTACCCTTTTTTTATTAAAATGCTATTGTCAAAAGGCTGACAGATGGAGGTAATGAAGAATGAATGAATGTTATAAGCTTAAAAAATCCTACTTTTGTTTATAAATGAAAAACATGAAAATATACCATAATCCCAGATGTGCAAAGAGCCGGGAGACGCTTGCACTACTAAAATCCAAGGGACAGGATCCGGAGATTGTGCTTTATCTGGAAACACCACCGACGGCACAGGAACTTAAGGCCATTTTAAAAAAGCTGCGTTTAAAACCCGAACAACTCCTCCGAAAGTCAGAGGCTATCTTTAAAGAGCAGTACAAAGGGAAAATGCTAAGTGATGATCAGTGGATCAAAGTGATGCTTGAAAACCCTAAACTCATCGAGCGTCCGATAGTTGTCCAGGGAAATAAAGCGGTATTGGGCAGGCCACCGGAGAATATTTTGGAATTTTTGTAAAATGCTTCTTCGGGGCTACAAAAATATTGTTCTGCTGGAACAAAACTGGACGCAACTTTACATTAAGAAATAATCCTGAAGGGATAAGAACCTAAATTAAGAACTACTGGGTAGAATCAACCCTTTTCTCGATTCGCTTAAGCTCTCCTTAGATAAACTCAGGACATGACTCGAAAGGAAAAGCCTCCTTTCTCCATCACGCCTTCCGCCCTTCTTCAAGCACCATTTCAATATAAGCCACTATCTCTTCAACTTTCTCCTGCTTAAAACCCTTCCAGAAACCATCTTTCCGCATCCAGGTCAGTTGGCGTTTGGCATATCGGCGAGTATTGCGTTTGATCAATTCGGTAGCTTCCTCCAGGCTTATTTTATTATCAAAATAATCAAACAACTCCTGGTAGCCAACAGTTTGCAAGGCATTCAGCTGTTGCAGCGAATAAAGGCTCCTGGCTTCCTCTATCAAGCCGTTTTTCAGCATAAGCTCTACCCGCTGATTGATCCGATCATAGAGTGTCGCTCTTTCCCATTCGAGCTGGATATTGATAGTTTTAAAAGGGCGAATGGCATGAGTTTCTTTTCGGAAATTAGAATAAGGGACACCACTAGCGATACAAACTTCCAGTGCCCGGATCAATCGCTGGGGATTATGAATGTCGACGATTTTATAATAGGCCGGATCTCTTTCGGCTAATTCTTTTTGCAAAAATTCAATTCCTTCCTTTTCAAAACGGTCAATCAGGTCGATACGTACCTCCGCAGGAACTTCAGGAAACTGATCCAATCCTTCACATAAGGCCCGGATATAAAGTCCACTTCCACCGGTGAGTACCACAATATCCCGATCCTGGAATAACTGATCCAATAAGGCCAGGGCTTGTCGCTCGAATTCACCCACCGTAAGATTTTCGTGGATGCTCGTACAAGCAATAAAATGATGCTTTACTGTAGCTAGCTCTTTCGCAGTCGGTTTGGCAGTACCGATCGACATCTCCCGATAAAACTGCCGCGAGTCTGCCGAGAGAATTTCCGTCCGAAAATGCTGCGCTATCTTTATGGCTACTCCCGTTTTTCCACTTGCTGTTGGGCCACCAATAACTACGAGATATTTTTGCTTATTCATTGCTGCGATTTTTAACCTGTCCCTTAGGAAACAAATTTATCAATTTTTTGGAAAGAATCAGCTCTTTGAGTGTTTTGAGACGATGGCGAAAGACGATTTTCATTCCCAAACTATTTTCGTCGTCGGTATAAATACTATCTTTGCAATAATAAACCGGTAAACCTTTGAGGAACGCGAAATTACCTTATCGAATAGTAAGGCCATTAGCCAAGATAGCATTAGCGACAAATTTTAGGAAAATTTATTTTTCCAATGCGCAGGTTATTCCCAAAGATAAGCCGGTGATCATTGCGGCTAATCATCCTTCCGCCTTTATGGAGCCCTGTATCCTGGCTGTTTTGCTTCCAATGTCGCTCCATTTTCTAGTCCGGGGAGATTTTTTTAAAAGACCATTATTCAATAAAATTTTACGGGCACTGCATATGCTGCCCATCTATCGGATGAAGGATGGTGGCTATAAAAAAATCAAGGATAATTTTTCCACCTTCGACCAATGCTATGCTACACTGGCGGAAAGTAAAGTGATCATGATCCTTGCAGAAGGAACAACAGTGCATGAAAAACGACTCAGACCGCTTCAAAAAGGCGCTGCCCGCTTAGCACTCGGAACCCTGGAAAAATATCCTGAACTGGATCCCCAAATCGTCCCGGTTGGGGTTAACTACACCGCTTCGGATCAATTTCGCAGTCATGCGATGATCGAATTTGGGCAGCCGATAGCAGCGAAGGAGTATATAGATGAATATCAAATTGATCAAAATCTGGCTATTAAGAATCTGACCGACCGAATAAGGGGAGATCTCCAAAAGCATATAGTTATTATAGCATCGAGGGAGGATGAAGCCTTGGTTGAAAAATTATTTGCTATCAATCGCAATAATTGGCAGGAACCTTCCCAGCCCAGCGTTTCTAAAAATAACCGTTTGTTGAAAAGCGAAAAGAAAATTGCCGATACCGTCAATACCATGAAGGAGGAAGATAAAAAGGTATTGGAAGTTCAAACCGATGAATACCTGGAAAATTTGAATAAAACAGGGCTGGAAGATTTTGCAATATCAGTAGGGAAAATGCCGGAGACTAAAAACTGGTTGGTGATTATTTTTGGATTCTTCCCTTTTTTATTTGGATTCGCAGGTAACTTTTTACCTTTAAAAATAGCGGATATCATTATAAATAAAAAAGTAAAAGTTATTGAGTTTAGATCATCCGTGAAAATTACTACAGCAATATTTTTATATCTGCTGTACTTCTTTCTACTGTTTATTTTGCTGCTAGTACTTGGGATGTATAGCTTGGTTTTTGTTCTTTTTGCTTTGCCTTTTTTCGGCTATTATGCCATTTTATACATGGAGTATTTTCAGCGATGGCGGGTGCTTCGAAAATTAACGAGAGTGCCTCTATCCGATCTGGAAAAGTTTCAGGAGATGCGGGAAGCGATTTTGGCGGGGTTTCAATAATTTTAAACAAACGAACCCTGGGGTTGTGTAGAAAGTATTTTTGCGACAGGATATACAGGATATACAGGATTAACAGGATTTTAAAATGTATAAAAATTTGATTTTCTGTATTTTACGTATAACGAAAATCATGTAAATCTTGTTAGTCCTGTCAGTATGTAAGTTATTACACAACCCCGGGTCGGCGAAAGTAGCATGAAAATAAAGCCACAAATTTTCACGAAGGTGAAAATGTATTTATTCGTGTCAATTCGTGCTAATTCGTGGCTTTATTCAAAAATATAGTGGCTACGTAGTTATTATGGCTTTGTTTAGCGTTCTGTGATACCCTTTCAGTTTATCGCAAGGTTTTCAAAACCCCTTGGGTTGGTCTAAGGAGATAGGCTCAGAAGTGGCTTCAAAAATAAGCGTAGAAGTACAGACTTTTGAACAGCCTACCCCAAGGGCCGTTTAGTAGCATAATTTCATTAAAAGATGTTAAGGTCATAAAGGAATAGGGATAATTACAGCGTAAAAAAAAGCGATTAGATGTTATATTTTTTTGCAAAATATTTTTGTAGAATCGGACTTAGGGTAAACTTTAAAAAGATTTTCTTTCACTACCAGGAAGAGATACCCGAAAACAAAGCAATCATCTTTGCCAGCAACCACCCTACTGCCTTCCTTGACCCTGTCATGGTGGGCGCTTTTATCAAACGACCTGTTCATTTTATCGTAAGAGGGGATATATTTAAAGGAAAATTCATCCTGGCTTTTTTGAATGGACTGAAGATGCTGCCCATCTTTCGATTCCGGGACGGGTATTCCAGCTTAAAGAATAACCAGGCTACGCTGGAAACGGTCTACGAAAAACTTTCCCAAAATCGCTGTGTATTGATCCTGGCAGAAGGAGAAACCAAACACGAAAAAAGATTGCGCCCTATCCAGAAAGGCACTGCAAGAATGGCCTTTGGAGCGATCGAAGCACAGGGTGATTTAGATATCCTGATCATCCCCGTTGGGGTAAATTATAGCGACTCGGATGCCTACCGATCTTTCGTTATGACGGAGTTTGGAAAGCCAATTCACCTCAACGATTATAAACCTGTTTACCAGGAAAACCCCCGAAAAGCCATCAAACAGCTCACAGGTCGTATTGAAAAAGAAATGCGCAGCTTAGTGATTCATATTGAAAAAGAAGCAGACGATATATGGGTAAACCGCATTTTGGAAATTAAGCGGAGCGATTTTGATTTTCCATCATTTCCTATCCTGTCCGATGATTCGACTTTATGGCAAAAAGAGTTTGAAGCGGTAGAAAAAATGAATGCTTTTGCGGACAATCAAAAAGCAGCTATTCAAAAATTACTAAAAGCGTACGATCAAAAACTCGAAAGTTCGAAAGTCTCCGATAGGGGACTTGCCCGTGCAGCAAGCTATAATTTTTTGAATACTATATTTTTAATCCTTGGGATTATTCCTTTTCTGGTGGGATATATGATGAGTTACCTGCCACTAAGTTTTGCGGAATACTCGACGAAACAAAAAGTCAAAAAAATTGAGTTTTATTCTTCTGTTCGCTATGGTATCGGGTGGGTGGGCTATATTATTTATTGGCTGGTCTTATTGATCATCAGTTTGGTGCTTGGAAATAAATGGGGGATTGGATTTGTTATCGCTATACCGTTCCTGGGATATTTTGCACAGGTCTATATGGAGTTTTTTCAAACCTGGAATGCGGCCCGGAAATTTAAGGCGCTATCAAAAGAAGATCAAAAGGTATTGATCGAAAAGCGTAAGACTTTGCTTTCTAATGTTTGAAAAAACTTAGACAATCACTTTCATGACTCCTTTAAAATAAATTTGATCCTTCTATCCTTCTATCCTTTTTTATTTTTCCTCTTACTTTTTCCATTGCTGAAAAAGTAACAAAAAAGCTAGTCCAAAAAAAGGCTAAGCACGCAGACCGTCACCCGCTCCCACCTTTTTGGACATTCCCAACCCGCACAGTCTGCTAAAAATTAATGATTCTGCTTTTTATTTTGAACAAGATCTGTTTTTTGAATTATGAATATCATTTTTTTAAGGTTAATAAATTCAGGACAAGCAAAGGTAATTTTATTTCAAAAAATTGATTACCAGTGATTTAATGTTTGGAAAATATTAGACAATCACTTTCATTACTCCTTTAAAAATATTAAAGTCCAGCTAAGAATTTTCACAACAATCGGCATCAATCGTTTTTGCGAAAGCAAAAAAATAATTCGCGTAAATCAGTGCTAATCCGTGTCAAAAATTTGCAAAGTGTACATGGGTGTATTTTCTATTCTCTTAAAACCTTCCTGCTAACAATCGTCCCATTTTTAAATTCAATCGTCAATAAATAAATTCCCGCAATCAGCCCGGCGGCAGAAATCGAAACATTTTTAGCCGCTTTTCTTTCCATCAAAATAGGTTGCCCCAACAAGTTCGAAAGTCGTACAACAGCGATAATTTCACCAGCAGTGATATCGATATTGTCGTAAAAAGGATTCGGAGCAACCTCAAAAGCAGGAACCCTAATTTCTTCCGTAGCGACCAAGGGTACATTCGAAGCGCCAGGAGTCGGTATTACCCCTTGCATGATCCCGGTACCATTTGGAATACGTCCGGTCGCCGCGTCATTTCCCTGTTCTCCGAAAATTACCTGATCGATTGGATTACCAAAAGCATTGGACAATACAATGACTTCTCCACTTGCCTTAAGACCAAAATCAGCATGAAAAACACTTTGATTCACCTCTCCGTCAGCCCAGATCAACAAAAATTCTCCAGCCTGAATCATCGCATCAGGCAAGGCCCATTTGATAGGATTATTCAGGTCATCGGATAAAAAGAAATCAGCTAAGTTTAGCGGCTCGCTACCCGCATTATATAATTCGATCCAATCGTCATATTCTCCTGCTTCATCAGTAATGGTGGTTTCATTATCCGCTTGAAATTCGTTGATGTACAATTCAACTGACGGATTATTAATCGTCGTCTGATAGGTTTCGCAATATGGGTAACGATTGCTATTGGACTGATCATCCGTCGCCCGGATATAGTATTCCAAAATACCCTGCACATTAAAAGCAGGAATCGTAGCGCCGTAAATTTCGTCATTAGCAGAACCATCATTATGCTGCCCGTCATCATACAAAATAGCCTCGCCTGTCTGGCTGTCAAATTCATATACTACCGTAGCGCTCACATTTCCCTCATCTTTAATCTTTGCACCGATGAAAATATCCTGGCTGGCATTTCCAATTTGTTGTTGTACCGTAGTGATAATCGGAGTAGCATTGGTTGGTTCCAGCTGATCCAGAGCAGAAGCGATCCTAAGGCTGGTATATTCTTTCAGCCCATGTGGCACATGGAAAACACTCAAACCTTCAGTATAAGAATTGCTAAAATCGGCTACGGTAAATCCATAATCCAGCGGATAAAGCGGATCATCGGGAATGGCACTTTCGATCAGGCTTTTTCTATTATCAATATCATCAAAGAAATTATCTTCATTAAAATAAAGCGACAGAAATTGAGTCATATAATAAGTATACTGCGCCCGATAGTGACTATTCGCCATGATCTTGGTATAAATAGGCCGCGGCTCACCACTTTCCGACCAGTTGTAAATATTGCGATCCGTCCATTCCCCAAACCACCGGATGCCAAAGGTATTATCCGTGTCATAAGGAATGTATTGCATCTTTCCGGTTTGCGGATTTTGATAGAGGTAGAAATTATTTTTATTATAAATCGGGCCATCCCAATTGGCAGTCAGGACATCCATAGCGATTACTTTTAGATAATTTTGTACATCAAAAACCTTCTCCAGTTCGCAGGGCAGATTATCATTAGAGGTATTATTCAGGATAGAAATAAAATGGGCAATATCGCTGTAATCATCTTCATCGGTATTGGTTTTAAGATCGTAAATCCGGCGACCACCAGTTTCTGCTTTATAGGAATCTGGGTTCGTTCCCCAATATTCCAGCGTCGCAGGCCAAAGACATTTATATAAATTACCTAGTTCCCCGCCAAACCGCAATTGCACAAACTCTTCGTCAACATGCTCGATATTGATATATAGTCCCCAATATGTATTATTGATAAACAAAAGCACATGATTGGATCTTGAAGCAGGGATTTCCATCTGGCGGCAA
>JBLHJZ010000247.1:0-7176 GCA_047619515.1 Saprospiraceae bacterium
ATCGGATAGCTAAAAACGGCTAAGATAATAATAAGACAGCCCCCATAAAAACCTGGACTAAGTTCTTGGTTTTCATTTAAGATCAACCAGGCCAGGATAATACCGTAGACGGGTTCCATATTATAAGCGAGGTTGGAGACGAATGCGGGTAAATGTTTGAGGGCGGAAAGTCCCAGGACATTGGCTATTGTCGTACATAATAAAGCAAGGATCATTAAATAACCCAGATCCATCCAGCTTGGCCAAAAAATCGCCGCTTCTGTGTTCCAAAAGTAAAAGGGTAAGATCAGACTAATCATCAGGCAGCCGCTACCTAATTCTAAAAAAGTAATAGTCATCGGATCGGCTTTATGGATGAGTATTTTGTTCAAAATAACAAACAAAGAGGCTAATAAAGCAGCAAGGAGCCCGATCCAGATACCGAGCTTCATCGTTAATTCCGTACTATTTACGATGAGGATCATACCGGGGATGACGAGCAGACTAAGTATGATTTCATACGATTTGATCGAACGTTTGGTAATCAGGGGTTCAATAAAAGCGGTAAAAAAAGAAGTGGTAGCCATACAAATGACCGCAATAGATGCGTTTGCATACTTGATCGCACCGAAAAAGGCAATCCAATGGAGGGAAATGAGGGCGCCAATACCCATGTATTGTAGAATAAGTGTTCTTGGAATAGCCTTTAAGGTCTTTCCAAAACGAATGAAAAAAAGTAGGCTGATAGCTGTAATTAAAACTCTCCACCAAACTAAAACAATAGCCGATAGCTGGATCAAATCACCCAAAATAGCAGTGAGTCCGGCGAGAAGAACAGCGATATGGATCTTTAAATAAGAGGCCTGAACTTTATTCATTTGAATTTTTATGCTTTTTTAGCATTATTTTCTCCTGCAAAAGAACAAAAAAACGAGCGATTTTATTTATCTTTATCATTTAAACTCCGAACGGCTTGAAAAAGGGATTATGTTAGATTTTTAAAAACGCGTGATTCAAGCCTTCTCCGGTTGACAAATAATCAAAAACCAATCTTTTGTCATCCTGAGCGCGGCTACAAACCTTCAAATAAAAAGCACGATTTTATCCCGCGCGAAGTATAATTCATTACTTAACATCAAATAATAAAAATAACTACATGTCAATAAAAGTAGGAGAAAAAGCACCCAATTTTAAGCTCAGAGCAACAGATAAATCAGAAGTCTCCTTAGAGGATTATAAAGGAAAGAATGTGGTACTCTTATTTTTCCCACTAGCTTTTACAGGAGTATGTACCGCAGAATTATGCACAATGAGAGATGATATCGGAACCTACGAGGGTTTAGATGCACAGGTGTTGGCCACTTCAGTGGATTCACTTTTCACTTTGGAGGAGTTTAAAAACCAGCAGCATTATAATTTTCCATTGCTATCGGATTTTAATAAAACGACAGCTAAAGCTTACGGTGCGCTCTATGGAGATTGGGTTTTAGATATGAAAGGGGTAGCAAAACGTTCTGCTTTTGTGATTGATAAAGAAGGAATTGTTCAGTATGCAGAAGTTTTGGAAAGTGCAGGAGATTTACCAAATTTTGAGGCAGTCAAAGAAACTTTGTCCAGCTTAAATTAGTTATAAACTAAATTTAATCCAAAAAATTATATTGTTTAATACCCTATGGAGGGATTAAAATTTTCTAACATGTCTTATCAAAACAGTTTTAACGAACAAATAGAAGAAGTTCTTTTACTAGATGAAGTGACAGATGTCGGTAACAAAGCACAGATTATTGTTTTTAATGATGATCATAATACCTTTGACTGGGTTATTGAATGCTTTATGGATGTGCTGAAACATACTGCTGAACAAGCGGAACAGTTATCGCTGATTGTACATTTTAAAGGAAAAGCCACGGTAAAAACGGCTACCATGAATGTACTAAAACCTTTGAAAGATGGTTTGATTGATAAAGGCCTTTCCGCTGTTATCGAAGAACTGGATATATAAACATTTAGTCTGATAATGTATAAATGAAAAGGTGTGGCATGCTTAATGGCGGCCACACCTTTTTTGCAATAAACTTAAAAAAACTACATGCCTGTTTTTTGGCTTTCTGAAAAAGACCTCAATTTTCCAAATCCCGAATTGGCCAACGAAGATGGTATTTTAGCCATTGGTGGAGATTTATCTATTGAGCGTCTTTTGATTGCCTATAATAACGGACTCTTTCCCTGGTATAATCCTAATGATCCAATCCTTTGGTGGTCGCCTGATCCACGGTTTGTACTATTTCCGGATGAGTTAAAGATTGCCAAGAGTATGCGCTCTTATTTCAATCAAAGGAAATTTGAAGTCACCTTCGACAAGGATTTTGAGCAGGTCATCAGAAGTTGTAAAAGTCAAAATCGTCAGGGTCAGGGCGGTGGCACCTGGATTTCAGAAGAGATGGTTCAGGCTTACTGCAATTTACACCAGGCCGGATATGCACATTCTGTGGAAGTCTGGAAATCAGGAAAACTGGTCGGCGGGCTTTATGGTATCAGTCTCGGGGGAATATTTTTCGGAGAGTCTATGTTCTCAAAGGAAAGTAATGCCTCGAAAGTCGGCTTTATAACGCTCGTCAAATATCTCACTGCTCAGGGATGCCAACTGATTGACTGCCAGCAAGAAACCGGTCACCTGAAAAGCCTGGGAGGGCGGAGTATTTCCAGAAGCTCCTTCCTTAAAATAGTGGGCAAAAATCAATCGAATGCTACCACTCCCAGGAGTTGGAATAATGAATCAGCAGATCTTTTTAGTTACGTTTTTGATGCTATACGGAAACAAGATTAGATATGGACATTCCAAGCTAAAACTTCTAACAAGCACTACATAGAAACCGACACAGCAATCGCAAGATTGTTTTCCTACTATTTTAAGTGCAAGCTCAAATATCAAGTTCAAAACCAGAAAATTTATAGCTACTCGGGGTCAAATTTGAACTTGAGCTTGATGCTTGAACTTGAACTTTGTAATAATCAGGTAAACACTCAGTTTTGAAATCGCCAAATAAAAACCTATATTAATTCGCCGTTTTTTGCATTTCATCACTTATCTTTGCAGCCAAAATTAAAGAATTTTACATGCCAAAAGATAATTCGATCAAGTCCGTTCTCATTATTGGAAGCGGCCCCATCATCATAGGACAAGCCTGTGAATTTGATTATTCAGGTACACAAGCCTCCCGATCCCTTCGCGAAGAAGGCATAGAAGTATCTCTGATCAACTCCAATCCGGCTACTATAATGACAGATCCTGTCACTGCCGACAATATTTATCTCCTTCCACTTACCGTAGAAAGTATCATCCAGATTTTGGAAGAACGCCAAATTGATGCGGTACTTTCCACGATGGGAGGACAGACCGCCTTAAACCTCGCTATTGAAGCAGGTAAACGAGGCGTTTGGGATAAATATAATGTCCGTATGATCGGTGTCGACCTGGAAGCGATAGAATTGGCAGAAAACAGGGAAGCTTTTCGCAAACATATGATCAGTATTGGATTAAGTGTGGCGCCGTCTTTTATAGCCAACTCTTTCCTTGAAGGAAAAGAAGCTTCGCAAAAAATCGGATATCCGCTGGTCATCAGACCTTCTTACACTTTGGCTGGTACCGGAGGTGGTATTGTCTACAAGGCCGACGAATTTGATGCTGCCTTACGTCGGGGACTGGATTTATCGCCTACCCACGAAGTATTGGTAGAAAAAGCGGTTTTAGGATGGAAAGAATTTGAACTGGAATTACTCCGCGATGCCAACGATAATGTTGTTATTATTTGCACTGTAGAAAATCTCGACCCGATGGGCATCCATACCGGGGATAGTATCACCGTCGCTCCGGCTATGACCCTCTCCGATACGGCTTACCAACAGATGCGAAACGAAGCAGTGCTCGCTATGCGCTCCCTGGGTAATTTTGCTGGAGGTTGTAATATCCAGTTTGCCCAGGATCCTAAAACAGAAAAATTGATCGTGATTGAGATCAACCCGAGGGTTTCCCGGTCATCTGCCTTGGCGAGTAAAGCTACCGGATACCCGATTGCAAAAATTGCTGCCAAGCTGGCGATAGGATACAATCTGGATGAGCTAAAAAATCAAATCACCAAGACGACTTCTGCTTATTTCGAACCGACATTAGATTATGTGGTTGTAAAAATGCCAAGATGGAATTTTTCAAAATTCCATGGTGCGGATCACCGCCTCGGACTCCAGATGAAATCCGTCGGAGAGGTCATGGCAATCGGTCGAAACTTTTTGGAAGCACTCCAAAAAGCATGTCAATCCCAGGAAAATAACAGGACAGGGTTAGGTGCGGATAAAAAAGAATGGATCAGAACTTCCGACATACTTGATCGTCTGGAGCAGGTGAGTGATGACCGGATCTATCGCTTGAAAGATGCGCTTCGCTTAGGTGTTCCGGAGAGGACGGTGTATAAACTGACGCTTATCGATCCCTGGTTTATCAAACAAATAAAGCGTTTGGTGAAAATGGAAGAGCGGCTTATGAAATTCAATGTCGCCGAAGATATTTCTGAAGAGTTTTTTAGAGAACTCAAAGAAGTCGGTTATTCTGATGCACAAATCGCCTGGATCCTCCGAATTAGTGAGAAGGAAGTGACCAGACAACGATATAAATTAAATATTCGAAGAACCTATAAAATAGTAGACACCTGTGCCGCTGAATTTGAAGCACATACCCCTTATTTTTATTCCACGTTCGATAGCGAAAACGAAAGCATTCCTTCTGATAAAAAGAAAATTGTAGTTCTTGGCTCCGGCCCTAATCGAATCGGTCAGGGTATCGAATTTGATTATTGTTGTGTCCATGGATTATTGGCGATCAAAGATGCAGGCTACGAATCTATCATGATCAACTGCAACCCGGAAACGGTCTCCACCGATTTTGATGTTGCCGATAAACTTTATTTCGAGCCGGTATACTGGGAGCATATCAAAGAAATCCTTGAGCTGGAAAAACCGGAAGGTGTAATCGTTCAACTCGGTGGACAAACGGCTTTGAAATTAGCAGAGAAGTTTCATAAAAATGGTATTAAGATAATTGGTTCCAGTTTCAATGCAATGGATCTCGCTGAGGATCGTGGCCGCTTTTCAGATTTATTAAAAGAATTGGATATCCCCTATCCGGAATATGGAGTCGCCGATGATACGGATGATGCACTGGCAATTGCCAAACGGGTAAGTTATCCGGTACTGGTCCGGCCTTCTTATGTATTAGGTGGTCAACGAATGCGGATCGTAATCAATGATGAAGAGCTAGAACACCATGTATTGAGTATTTTTAAACATTTACCGGATAACAAAGTGCTGATTGATCAATTCCTTGAGCGGGCACAGGAAGCGGAGATTGATGCTATCTGCGATGGTGATGAAGTACATATTATGGGTATTATGGAACATATCGAACCTGCAGGAATCCACTCAGGTGACAGCTCTGCGGTACTGCCTCCTTACAGCTTGTCGCAGGAAGTCATGGACACCATGGTTGAGTATACTAAAAAATTAGCTTTCGCCCTAGAAATAAAAGGCTTAATCAATATCCAATTTGCAATCAAAGGCAGTAAGGTATATGTCATCGAAGCCAATCCGAGAGCGTCGCGAACTACTCCTTTTATTGCAAAAGCATACAAGGTGCCTTATCTGAAAATCGCCACTCAGGTGATGATGGGAACACACAAGATAAAAGATTTCACTATCGAGAAAAAACTGGAAGGCTATGCGATTAAAGTTCCGGTATTCTCTTTTGATAAATTCCCGAATGTGGATAAAAACCTCGGCCCTGAGATGAAATCAACCGGAGAGGCGATCTATTTTATAAAAGATACAACAGATCCATATTTTAGGGAGCTGGTAAGAAACCGGTCGATGTATTTAACGAGGTAAGTATAATGTGAGGATGTTCAATAAACTGTGTCCCTCCGCACCCTGTACCCTTAAGCGAAATCCATGCTCAAGACACCGTTTATTGAACACCCTTGTAATGTCAACTTTGTCATTAATGCAAAATTTTCTGCTTTTTGACTTAATGATATTATAATTTCATAACTTCATGGGTATGAAAACAAAAAAAGACATAGTCGATAACTGGTTGCCCAGGTACACCGGCACCGCTCTGGAAGATTTTGGAGATTACATTATACTGGTCAACTTCAGTGCTTATGTATATACTTTCGCAAAGTGGCATGGAGTGGAAACCAAAGGAGAAGACCGGTCGATGCTATCTGCTACTGCGGAGAATATTACAATTATTAATTTTGGAATGGGCAGCCCTAATGCCGGAACCATTGTCGATTTACTGACTGCGGTCATGCCCAAGGCTTTGATTTTCCTGGGAAAATGCGGGGGTATAAAAAGCAAAAAAAATAAAGTTGGTGACTTGATTCTTCCTATCGCAGCGATCCGTGGAGAAGGAACGTCCAATGACTATTTACCTCCCGAAGTGCCGGCACTTCCTGCCTTCGCCTTACAGAAAGCGATCTCTACTACGATCCGCGAGTATAACCAGGATTATTGGACAGGTACCATCTATACGACCAATAAACGAGTGTGGGAACATCGAACGGATTTTAAAAAATACCTAAAATCTCTTCGGCCTATTGCTATTGATATGGAGACGGCAACTATCTTCGTGGCTGCTTTCAAAAACCATATCCCGGCGGGTGCTTTGCTATTGGTTTCGGATATGCCTATGGTCCCGGATGGCGTAAAAACAGAAGCCAGTGATAAGGCGGTCACTTCTAATTTTATGGATACCCATTTGAAAATCGGGATTGACTCTCTAAAGCAATTGATCAATGGTACGCAAACGATTAAGCACCTGAGGTTTTAAACAAAGGTGAGGGGTGAGTTGAACTGACAAATAAACTGGTATCAATCAATTTTACTGAAAATGAAATTTTTATGCCATCTCAGCGATTCTCCTTTTTTTAGTAGTGAAATAAGTTTTAAACACACTCTTAGTATCTCACAGACTAGCAGGTTTTGGAAACCTGCTATAGTATGTTGCGAATATGCACGATTGATTTTTTTACTAAAATACGAGAAAAAGAGAAAAAGAGAAAACGCAGAGTGTGTTTTGTTTTTAAACCCTCTGCGTCTTTTTAGCGTTCTTTGTGGTGAATTCAATCGTTAGGTATGTATTCTTAC
>JBLHJZ010000248.1:0-7148 GCA_047619515.1 Saprospiraceae bacterium
CACAATAGATCCAGCATCGAAAAATTCAATCGCCTCTTGCACGGTCATGCGCAATACTTCACCAATGGAACGCCCTTTTAGTTTACAAGCTAGGATAGTATCATTATAACGCATTCCTTTGCAGGTATCACAGGTAAGCCAGATATCGCTCATGAAATCCATACTTGTTTTTAGCTTTCCATTCCCCCCACAAGTAGCACACTTTCCATTCTTACTTTGATAGGAAAAATCAGCTTTCTTCAGTCCTGATTTTATTGCGAATTCTGTTTTTGAGAATGCGGTCTTTATCTGTTCAATAATTCCAGTATACGATAGGGGAGTACTCCATCTACTTTGTATGAGAATCTCCTGATCAATGAGCAACACTTCTTCAAATTGGTTCATTCCATTTAGGGACGTACAACTAACCGGCCGACGCTGCAGCCAGGAAGCATACAACACGTCTTTGATCAAACTTGATTTTCCACTTCCCGAAACACCCGTGATTGCTATTACTTGTCGGGAATAAAAGTTGACATCAATATCCTTAAGATTATTGGCAAATGCTCCTTTCAATCCCAAGGGAAGCCCTTTTTTCCTTTGTTTCTTAACTGGTGCGACTCGCTGATCTTGAAACATCTTATAGGTTAGGGAGTGTTTTGCTTTAGCGATATCGCTGACCTTTCCTTGGTAAATTACTTCGCCACCTAGCCTTCCTGCACCTGGCCCCATTTCAATCAGGTAATCGGCACTTCGTATAAAAGACGGATCGTGCTCAACCACGACCACTGTGTTTCCATTGGCTACAATGCTTTTTAATACTTTTGATAAAACGGCTACTTGTCCGCCATCCAATCCTATTGTTGGTTCATCCAAAACATAGATAACGCCAAACAGGTGCGTAGACAATTGACTTGCGAGCGTAAGCCGCTGCCGTTCCCCACCGGAAAGGGTGCTCACTGCTCTATCCAGGTTTAAATAACCTAATCCAAGATCGACAATAGTTTTCAAAGATTTTTTGACTGCCGGTAAAACAACTTTACTGATGGCCAAAACAACCGCATCTACTTTATTATCAATATGCTCAATCAATTCAAGATCCGACGCAATGCTCAATTGAGAAAGCTCATGAATATTCTTTGCAAGAAATTTTGTGGTTAATAATTCTGATTTCAAACGGCTTCCCTGGCATGTTGGACAGACGACATCATGCAGTAATTCTTCTAGAGCTTTAATATTTTTATTATGGAGTTTTCGCTGATATTCCTCATCGATATAATTACAGAGCCCAAGCCATTTTGCCTTTAGAGATTGTGTTCCCGTTCTTGATTTAGTATTAAATGCCCAGGTGACCTCCCAAATCGCATCGCCCGTTCCATACAGAATGACATCCTTCACCTCATTTTCCAGTTGCTGCCATGGACGTTCGATATTCCAAAGCTGCCGTTTTGCGACTTCCTTCAGCGTTGCCATAAATTGACCATTAACATCGGCGTAATAAGCAACTGTCTTATTCACAGATATAGCTCCTTCCAAGATGGATTTATCCCGAGAAACGATCACCTTATCCGGATCGCATTTACGTTTCACACCGAGGCCTTCACATTCCGGGCATGCGCCAAGATGATGATTGAAAGAGAAGTGTTGAGCTGTATAGATTTCTCCTTCCTGTTGGGCAATCCTTGAATACAATAATCTAAAGGCATCATATACTCCTGACAGTGTACCAACCGTTGATCGCTTCGAAGGAGTTCCTCCCTTTCTGTTGATCCCAATTGCTGGCCCCAAACCGGAGAAAGCAACTATTTCAGCTTCACTGTTTTGTTGAAGAAAACTTCTGTTATAGGTCGATAAGGACTCCGTAAAGCGGGCATTGGATTCCGTAAACAGTGTATCGTATACCAAAGATGACTTTCCAGATCCGGAAAGGCCGGTGACTACTGTCAATTGATTTTTTGGAATACGAACATCAATATTTTTAAGCCCATGAGTCGTCACACCATTCAGAATGATCTCATTTTGGAGAAGCGTATAGGGAGCTTCCTTTTTGATTTCAGTCCTTGCATTTTTCTGATCCAATCTAGGAATTCCCTGATAAACAATCGTGCCTCCGGCTGCACCGCTTTTGGGGCCGAGTGCAATATGCCAATCGCTCCGAGCAATAATCGCTTCATTTTGTTCGATACAAACAATAGTATTGCCTTTCTGCTTAATGCGGTCAAACAATTGGAGTAGCATTTCAATATCATCCTGGTGCAATCCAATACTTGGCTCAATGATCACGTACAAGGTATCTCCCAAAACCTTTTTCTGTAGGTGATTTGCAATTTTAACGCGCTGCGCTTCTCCCCCCGAAAGGGTTGTTGAGGATTGCCCGAGCCTTAGATACCCGAGGCCTATTTCTTGTAATATTTTGAGTCCTGTCATGACTTTTTTCTGATCAAGGAAAAACGTCATGGCTTCATTGATTGATAATTTATAAGTATCAGCAATTGACAATCCATTGTACTTTACCTGAAGGGTGCCTTCGTTAAATCGATCACCGTTGCAGGTACCGCAGACCAAGTCCACATTACCCAAAAAGTGCATTCCTATCTGCGTTTTCCCTGCACCTTGACAGGTTTCGCATCTTCCTCCTTTGTTATTGAATGAAAATCGAGATTTGGTGAATCCTTGCGTTTTTGATTCTGGCAGACTAGCGTAGATATCACGAATATGATCTGACAGTCCTAAATAGGTGGCTGGATTACTGCGTGGTGTTTTTCCTATGGGTGAATGATCTATAAAAATCAGTTTGTTGATGGAGTCAATATTTTCATGACTGATCAATTTGGCGGGTTCACCAGTTTCAATCCCCAAAGCTTGTCGTACTGTTTTGAGCAAGGTCCCTTTTACTAAACTCGATTTTCCGACACCCGATCTTCCACTGACAACATTGAGTTTTCCAAGCTGAAATTCAACATCAATGTTTTTTAGATTTCTTTCCTGACATCCAATAAGACGAATCGAGTTTCCGGCTGTACGTTTACTAAACCTCAAAGGTTTAGTAAACGTGCTCGTGCTGAATTGTTTAATCGCTCTGTAAGTAGGACTGGTTTCTTTCAATTCCTCTTGTTGAGAAAATGCTAAAAACGCACCATTAAAAATAAGTTCTCCTCCATTGACTCCAGCTTTTGGGCCAATCTCTATGATATGATCAGCATTGGTAATGGTGTCAAGGTCATGCTCAACAACAATAACGGTATTCCCTTTTTTAACGAGTTGTCTAAAATGATAAATCAACCTTTCGTTCTCTTCCCGATGTAAACCTATACTCGGCTCATCAAAAACGTAAAGCACATCACTCAAGGGAACTAAGATTTGATTGGCTACTCTAATACGCTGAATTTCGCTAGCACGAAGCGATTTTGAGGAACGATCTAAAGTCAAATGACCCAATCCTAAATCTTCCAATAAATCAACTTGAGCTTCAATTTTATCAATAATTTCACGCGCCACAAGTCCCCAGGTATTTGATTGAATCCACGACTTAAGTTCGTTCAATTCCAAAGTCACTATTTCCGCTATTGATTTCCCATGAATGTAAACAGATAAAGCATGATTATTCAAACGAGTTCCATTACACGCTTGACAGGTTACCGCATGCACATACTTGAGAATATTAGCATTTCGATCTCTTCTAAGAATATCAGACATAATCGGAATCAGTCCTTTGTAATGCCCTTCTTCCCGAGGTTTGGCCTTAATCCCTGTCCACTTCAACCGGGATTCAAGAGAGTGCTTTCCAAAAGGTACTTTGATTTTATCGCTTCCATGTAAAATCACGGCGCGCTGAATGTCTGTCAATTCATTCCACGGAATATCAACACTGAACCCTTCGGTTTCGCATACTTGATTCAGCACATCAATAGTTACTTGTGAGTACATGATATACCCATTGGGTAATGTTGGCGCCAATGCGCCGCCTCTAATTGATTTTTCTGGAAAGGTGATTAGGCGCTTAAGGTCTATTTGTTCTTGTTTACCAATGCCATTGCAATGGGTACACTTACCAATTGGGGAATTGAACGAAAAGAGGGCGCGAGAAAGCGCAATATTTTTAGGGGTCGTTCCTGTCCTTGCAAACAACAAGCGCAACAGATCATAGATATCCGACATTGTTCCAACGGTAGAACGAGCATGCATTCCTGTCGTGCGTTGTCCAATGGCAATAACTGGAGAAAGGCCTTCAATTTCATCTACATCTGGACGGTTCAATTTCCCCATAAACTGTCGAGCAAAAGAAGGTAGTGTTTCAAAATATCTGCGCTGTCCTTCTTTGGCAATTATATCAAATACAAGGCTCGATTTTCCCGATCCAGATATTCCAGTCACCACTATAAATTTGTTGTGCGGAATACGCAATGAAATGTTCTTCAGATTGTTTGTTCTCGCTCCTTGAATAACTATTTCTGGACGTGTTCTTGAGATCATTTGGTGAAATTAATGAAATAAATTTTACTTACCATTATGGAGGTTTTTTTTACCGGCACATAATCTTGACTGCTGTAATAATCTAGCTTCCCTATAAATCCGGAAGTAAAGAGTGATTTGGTAATTAGTTGTGGGTATTTCTTAAATTAGGCTTTAGAAATTCCGGTATCCCCTTAGGGACAGGGCACTAAATGTCAGGCCGCCTGTGGCAATTATTCGCTTGTGTACTAGATGGTTATCGGATTTCACGGTATTCCTTGGTGCAAGTGTTGTGTTTAATTTGGAAGATTGATTATCTTGCTGACATATAGACGAAATACACGTCACTTGTGGGGTGTATTGAGTTGTTGTGCACCAATTGGTGAAAAATTTCCCTGCCACGAGTAAATAAATTGTCCGAATTAAAAAAAAACGGTGATGGGTGTAATGATTTTTGATTTTGGCTACTAACCTAGTAAATCAATTAAAAATAAGGTTATGAAAAATCAAAATAGAAGTATTTCAATTCTTCAAGTATCTGGATCACTAATTTGGGCAGCACTTATTCTAATTTGCAGTATATTATTAAAAGATTCTGATAAAAATCAAATGGTAATAAATGCATTAATCGTTGGTGCAGGTTTGCAGATTTCCTTGTTGGGATATTTTGCAAATAAATTCTTAAAGAACAAAAACATTGCATGATAGTTAATCTTATAATTATCAAATTATTTGCACATGAGTAATGATTTTTACAGATTATCCATTTTGCCCCATGTAGCCATTGTCATAAAAATTTGTCGGGCATATACCAATTCTCAGGAAGATTTTGAAGATTACTACCAAGAGGTGTGCTTACAGATTTGGAGAAGCAAAGATAATTTTCAACAGCAGTGTGAATGGTCTACTTGGGTTTATAAGATATCATTGAATATATGCTTGGCTTTGCTTAAGAAAAAGAAAAACAATCACCAGTATTTCGCTTCTGATTCCTTGCCTGAAGAAGCCATAGAAGAAAGCCATGCCTTTGCTGATGAATCTCTTAATCAATTGTATGATGCCATTAGACAATTATCTGAAATTGACAGAGGAGTGATTTTACTTTATCTGGAAGAAAAGTCATATCAGGAAATAGCAGATATCATTGGCACCAATGCTAACAACATCGGTGTACGGATTACAAGAATAAAGGAACGTTTAAAAAAAGTATTAGATGGGAAAGTCAATTGAAACAATTTGGGAAAAAGGATTTTTAGATAGTGACGCACTGATTGCTCCTAAACTCAATGATTTGTACAATCAAAAATCGAAAACTATTATCGATAAATTGAAACGAATGATGAAAGTTAATACTTACGTCATTATGGTTTTTGCATTTTTGAATTTGGGGCTGTACGCTGCGCTTGGGACTCCCTATGCTGGAGTATTCATATTTTTTCTCTTCATGGGGGTTTGTTGGATAAGTATTAAACAGGGAAGAACCATGAAAAGTATTGATGCTAGTTTGAGTAGTTATGATTATCTCAAGTCATTCAACAGTTGGCTTAAAATGGCTATTTCAAACAATACAAAAGTAATGCGTTTCTTCTATCCCCTGGTGTTCTTAGCTTCTTTGATGCCAATAGTACACGCATTGAAAACAGGAGAAATAACGAATGCAGCGATTTTGAATTCTGGATTTCATCTAGTCTATGGAATTCCGACATTCACATGGATTATAGCCCTCGTAATTGCAGTTCTAATGTATGTTTTTGGTGGTAAAATTTATAAGTGGGATGTGAATTTGGCCTACAGGCGAATTTTTAGAAAACTCGAAAATATGATTGCTGAAATCGAGGAGTTGAGAAACGAATAATGGTGATAACACCGTGGATAACGAAAAGCCAACCTCCTTTAATAAAAAAGTACTGTTAAGCCCCAACTTTAACACTTTTCTTGGTCTTTCACCTATTAAGCCACCAATAAAACGTTAGCCCTGGATTGGGTCAAGGTCGGCCGGGCAGCTTCGTTGTAGCTTTAGCGAAGACGAAGGTGTTCGGACGCTTGTATAACCTTGACGCACTCCAGGGCGGGTTTACCTTTGCGTCATAGGTTAAAGACATTGGTACTAGATAACTTTTACCTAACCTCCTTTTGGCGGTCAGTAAACTGCCGCAGGAACCTTTTGAGGAAAAAGTTGAAGGGCGCAAACTAAACGAGGCGATCCAGGAGAAATAGGATATAAATCTCCGGCCGCATGGAGACTTTAGCGCTTGGTCCTTCAATTGAGGTTTTAAGCCTCTATACCTTTTTGATAATCCTGCTCATGAAGCAAGACATACCGGACCCGGTTCAGTAACTTTCTGGCAATACCAACGATGGCCTGTTGGCCGAGCATCCGTTTTTTGAGCTGGCCATATTTTTGAGCCATCGCCGGATCGGTAGTGATAGATGTCCAGGCTGCTTCAATGAGCATGGTCCTTAATTGCTTGTGGCCCCGGGTGGTCAGTTCGGTCTGGCTGACCCGGTTGCCGCTATTGTTCGACGAGGGCACGAGCCCCACGTAATTACTTATTTGGTTGAGGTTTTTAAACCGTTTTATATCCCCGAATTCTACTAAAAACTCTATGGCCCGGCGGCGGCCAAACCCAACTACGGTCATCAGGAGGTCTACCTGGGTCTTGTACCGCTCGGTTCTGCTCAGTGCCCTGAGATGGTTGTCCGTGTTGGCGCACATG
>JBLHJZ010000249.1:0-7120 GCA_047619515.1 Saprospiraceae bacterium
TTGACCAGTTAGCTGCTGACCCAGCCTTGAACGCTCAGGGTTTTAGTATGACGGTCATGGATGTCGAATCCGGGAGCATTCTCGCCCAACACCAAAAGGATCGGGGTTTGATTCCAGCCTCTTCCCTTAAAGTAGTAGTGACGTCTACTGCCTTGGCGCTACTGGGGGATGATTTTAAATTTAAAACAGAATTGCAATACGATGGCAGTATAGACCAAGAGGGTACGTTGAATGGCAATCTTTATATCAAAGGCTACGGAGATCCTACTTTAGGTTCTGATCAGTTTGAAAAGACGATTCCGCTGGATGCTTTGATGGATGAGTTTAT
Organism: Saprospiraceae bacterium; assembly: GCA_047619515.1. Lineage (GTDB taxonomy): Bacteria > Bacteroidota > Bacteroidia > Chitinophagales > Saprospiraceae > JAHDHW01. The sequence goes on from JBLHJZ010000249.1 coordinate 329, forward strand.
AGCAGCTATCCAGGCAACAGGTATCCGACGAATCAATGGAAAGATTATTGGCGATGCTTCTTTCTTCGGAACCCAGGTAGACGGTAGAACCTGGCTTTGGGAAGATCTCGGCAACTATTACGGTGCAGGCGCCTGGGGACTGAATATTCATGAGAACAAATATTTTTTGACTTTTCAAAGAAGTACAAAACCTGGAGAGACACCAGAAATAGAAAAAGTAGAACCGCATATTCCTAATCTTCTCCATATCAATGAGGTGGTACAGGCAGATAAAAATTCAGATGATGAGGCGTATATCTTTGGTAGCGTGTATAATTATACCCGGTTTATCAGGGGTACCATCCCTGCCGGAACGGAGCCTTTTACGATAAAAGGTTCGATCCCTGATCCTCCTTTTTTTGCCGCCTATTATTTAATGAAAAAACTGGAAGCGCAAGAGATTCAAACCAATAAGGAAGCAACAAGCCTTTTTGAACTGGAAAAAACGAGTGGGTTTAAAAGTAAAAAACGGAACGTGCTACATACGCATTATTCGCCGAGCCTGGTAGATATCATTGGGATCACCAATTTGAAAAGTATTAATTTATACTGTGAGGCGATGTTGAGGTATCTGGGAAAGGACAAAAAAGGGGAGGGGAGTGCAGAAGCTGGCATTGAGGTGATCTATGATTATTTAAAAACGAAAGGTTTTAATACAGGAAGCTTTTTTATGGAAGACGGCAGCGGCTTGTCTACTTTTAATACGGTCTCCAGTTTTCAACTGGCCACTATCATGCGCCTGATTGCCAATGACAAATCTTTGTATACCGCTTTCCGGCCATCTTTGCCGGTCGCAGGGTTATCCGGAGGCTTGAAGTATATGTTCAGAGGCACTGCGGCGAAGGGAAGAATTTGGGCGAAAACCGGAGGCATGAAACGTGTTCGTTCCTATACCGGCTATGCAGAATCAAAAACGGGGAAACTTCTCGCTTTTAGTATCATTTGCAATCATTTTACAGGAGAGAGCAGTGCGATGAGAAAAAAAATGAAGAAAGTCATGCTGGCAATGGTGGAATGAGAATGGCGCTGAGGACTGCGAGCTATGAACTAAGTGATCGCTACGCTTATGGTTTTGTAATCGAAGCTATGCTTCTTGTGATGCTCAAGCAAAGCAAGCACAAGAAGCGCAGCTTCGATCACAAGGCTGCAAGCCAATCACAAGCGTAGCGATTACCTAAGAAGCGCTATTTCGAAATATGCTGTTTTAAAACAATTTTATAATAAAAAGCATTTTATATTAGTGCAAAGATAAATTGCACCTAAATTGCAGTTAAATGAAAATTTATAAACTCACCTTTCTTTTGTCTACCTGCCTGTTGCTGCTGATCGCTTGCGACGATGGCTATAATGGTGGCAATTATAACGAGCAATCACAAAGCCATAATTACGATTCAACTCCCGGCTATAATGGCAATGACATTCAAGCTTCTCCCGGGCAACATACTTCCAATGTCGGCGACAATACAGAGGTCAGGGATATCTGGCAAAATTATCGGGTGGTCATCAACAAACTAGGCGATCTGACCGGCAAGGTAGTGGCAGATATCGGAGCAGGCCCTTATGGCTACTTTACCCTTAGGATTGCCAATAATTCGGATATCAAAAAAATTATCGCCATTGATATAGACAAAGAGTCGGTTAAGTTTATCGAAGATGCGAAGATATTTTTGAAAAAAAATGTCAGGGATCGAATAGAAACCCGCTTGGTTGAACCCCATGATCCCAATCTCAAAGAAGGGGAAGCTGATCTCGTACTTATCGTCAATACTTATACCTACTTTGAAAATCCTGAAGCTTACCTGATAAATGTAAAAAGAGGAATCGCTAAAGATGGCAAATTGGTGATTATTGATTTTAAAAAAAGAAACACCCCCGTCGGCCCGCCGGTCAATTACAGAACCGCTATCGGTAAAGTAGAGCAGGATCTGACAAAAGCAGGCTATACCAATATAGAATCCGATGACCAGACACTGGAGTACCAGTATATTATAATTGCGCAGCCGGGGCTGGATAATTAGTGCACCAGCCCATAATTACTAATAAAACCCAAGGCTTGTTCCCATTCAATCCTCCTTCCGCCCATACAATTCATCCTCATCCACTTTCTTAATGATGTCTCCGTCTTTAAGATTTCTGGAAACCACATTATACGGGCCGGTGATCACTTCATCGCCTTCTTTCACCCCTTCAAGTACCTGGATATAGGAATCGTCCTGAATACCGGTTTTTACTTCTACCATGATGGCAGAATCTCCCCGACAAACAAAGATTACTTCTTTTAGCTTTTTATCATTTTTTGCTTTGTCCTCGCTTTTCGGGCCTTTCTTTGCCAGGTTCTTCTTTTTTTCATCCTTGTCCTCCCGGGTCGTGACCGACTGGATAGGGACACTCAATACGCCATCTTCTGTATTCGTATAGATTTCAACGGAGGCAGACATTCCAGGACGAAATGGAAAACGGTCTTTGTCTTTCAGCAGGTCTTCATAGGACTTGGTATCTATCCTTATTTTTACAATAAAATTAGTCACCTGATCAGTAGTCAAAGAAGCGGTCATCGTATTACTCGCGGAGTTAGCGACCTGGGTAACTACCCCTTTAAATATTCGATCAAGATAAGCGTCCACTTCAATATCCACCGGATCACCAGTTGATACTCTCAATACATCATTCTCACTCACGTCTACCTGTACTTCTATTGAGCTCAGATTAGCAATGCGCATCATTTCGGTTCCACTCATCATGGAAGTCCCCACGACGCGTTCTCCTTGCTCAACAGTCAATAAGGAAATCACTCCATCATTTGGCGCAAAAAGGGTAGTCCTGCGCAAGCTGGTTTTTAATTCTTTGAGGGATGCTTCTGTACTTTTTACGGTATACTTTTGCGCTTTTTCACTCTGTTTGGCAGATTCGAGGTTGGCCTCTGCGGTCTTTACATTGGCGATATTGGATCGGTAATTTGCTTTAAGGCCTTCGAGATTGGATAGAGAAGTCTCAAAATCCGCATCGGAAATAACCCCCTCTTTATGCAATTTAATATTCCGTTCATGAATCGCTTTGGTATTATTCAACTGCGCTTCGATCTGCTCCTGTTGCGCAATAGCCTGGGTCAACTGGGCTTTACTACGTTCTATGCTAGATCGGGAATTGGCCAACTGTGCCAGGGCATTATTGACACCGGCGACGCCTCTTTCTACCTGGGATTGATAAGCATCCGGATCAATTTTGGCCAGGAGCTGACCCATAGTGACAGAGTCTCCTTCTTCGACATGCAATTCGATGATTTCGCCTGAAACATCAGAAGTGATCTTTACTTCCGTTTCCGGATATACCTTTCCACTGGCGGATACGGTTTCTTTGATCGTTCTCTTTTCCGCTAGCTCGAAGCTTACTTTCTCTCCCTTGGATTTATTTCCTCGGGTCACTACTGCCGCGACTACCAGTAATAAAATTGCGCCTATCAGAATGAAAATAAGTTTGTTGTTTTTCTTTTTTGCCATGATATTATGGTTCGTTATTTTGTTCTTTATTAGTTTCGGATATAAGAAAATTTCGTTCAGTCATCCTCCTCTCCATGAAGGACTATGCTACGCTTCGCCTTCATGGCAAGCCTTACCCCTGATTAAAGCGTAATTTTCTTCCCCTGATAAAAGTCAACAATTTTCAATTTATATAAATAGTCATACTTAGAGATGGTCAAATCCACTTTAGAAAGATCAAGGTCGTTTTTAGCGGAGGTAAATTCGAAAGTATTCGCAGCGCCAAGCTTAAATTTCTTCTCCGTATTTTCATAAGAAGCCTGGAGTGCATCGACCGTCCTTTGGGCAGCTTCCAATTGTTTTTTAGCAGCTTTTGTATCAGCGATAGCCAATTGGATATCAGCTTTAAGCTGTTGCTTGTTTTGCTCGTGTGTAATTTGCGAATTAAGAATACCTAATCGGGCACGCTCAATATTGATTTGATTCCGGTGTTTATTATAAATGGGAACATTTAGACTGATACCTACGCTTTGTCCAAAGTTGTCATTTAATTGATCAATATATCCACGATCCGGAAATGTGACTCCAGTGGTGTTATAAGGAGTAACTGATACATCGCCAATTCCGGTAATATTGAAAAGGGCTGGATCTCCTAGTTGGACGGCTACATTATCGAGATTAGGATTTCCAAAATCAGGAACACCAGTAGCAAAATCCGTCCGGATATTTCCGAAAAAACTAAGAGAGGGCAACATGCCTGATTTGGCGATATCGACTTCAAGTCCTGCGCTTCTAATCCTAAGTTCGCCGGCTTTGATAATAGGCTGAGCCTGTAGTGCCTGGTTATAAATCGTTTTAAAATTAAATAATTCCGGAGCGGCATCAGCGGGGATCGGAATGTCTCCCGGATCCTGCACTTTCAGATCAAAATCAGGCTCTAGTTGCAATAAGTTTTTTAGGTTTAAATAACTGATCGTAACGTTGTTTTCCTGAGCGATGACCTGTTGTTCGTTCTGAGCAATCTGGGCGAGGATTTGAAGTCGCTCGTTTTCGGGAAGCGAACCAGCCTGGATAAGTCGATCGGTCTGGCTGAGTTGTTCCTGTGTTTGCTGTAGTCTTTTTGTGGCATTTATTAATTGCTCTTCGCCAAAAAGAATATTGAGGTAAGCACCAGCAACACTTAAAGATATATTATTTGCGATATCTTCTGTATCCGCTTTTTGAGCGGCTACATCAAGCCTGCTTTGTTGGATGGTATTATTGATTCTTCCGCCATTATATACGGTAACGTTGGCGCCTAAAGAAAAACTATTAGTTCCTCTGGATAGACTTTGGAAAGTATTGGTAGTCGGGTCAATCGTACGACCAAAAGAATAACCGCCAGAGCCATCGGCATTTAGGCTGGGCATACGTTCCATCCTGCTTTGTTTTTCAGTAAGCTTGGTATTTTTTATACCCACTTCAGCCTGTTTCATGGTCAGACTGTTCTGCCTGGCATATTGGATACATTTTTCTAAAGACCAGATTTGCTGGGCATTTACCATGAAAAAGGTACTGGCAATTAATACGGAAGAGAGTAAGATTTTTTTTATCATGAGTGAATGTTTTTTTTATAACGATACAATAATAAAGATCACTTATGACAATGAGTCAATATTTTATATCAAGACTTACTAATCTCGGATTAAAATTATAAATTTAAGGACGTTAAGTTCAGGAGAATAAGTAATGTGGTGTTTTAGGGAGGCTATTTTGTCATCAGACGAGGCGAAAAACGCAGGCACCCGTAAGGATGACGAGTATTTTTAACGAAGTATGGTGGCAAAAGAGACCCATAAAATGCTGTAGAATTTATTCTCCTGAACTTAAAATATTAATAGCCTTGGTTTGGCGCTGCAAATTAGCAGAAAAGACCGTTTTATTATAATAAATTTGGTGCGATTTATATTGAGTCCCTATAGGCACTCCTCGCAGTTTTCTAGTCTCAGGTTACCGATATTAATTCCCTAAAGGGATTCTTTGCCCTGATAAGGGCTAAATATTGGTAACCTAAGCCCTGAACCTTGGGCAGAGTGCGTTTAGGTCTGCTTTGATCAATAGAAAGGTACTCAATATGGTAAATACCAAGAGTGCGGTAGTTCAAAAAAGAGCCTCTTACTTAAGTTATAATTATTAAATGTTATAAAATGCCTGAAACTACTAATGAAACTTTTTTTGCCCCCCGTGAGCTATCCGTCAAGGACTTTGCAGCGCACTGGCACGGGACTCAACAGCGAAAACTTACCGGTGAACCTTATGTCAATCATCTGACCAGGGTAGCAAAGATCGTCAAAACCTACACCGGAAATAGCCTACTGGTAGCTGCTGCTTTTTGTCATGACCTTTACGAAGACACGCGCTGCACAGAAGAAGAGCTAATGCTTGCTTTGTCCGAAGCAGGATATAGCTCCAAGGAAGGATTAAAAATCAATAAAATGGTTTGGGAGTTGACCGATGAATTCGTCAACGAAAAATATCCGGCACTTAACCGCCATACCCGAAAAACTGCGGAAGCCAAAAGATTATGGTATATCAGCCCGGAGGCCCAGACCGTGAAATATGCCGATCTCATTGATAATGTGGTGGATTTGGCCAGCAATGACCCCGGCTTTGCCAGGACTTACCTGATGGAGATGAACCAGATTTTGGAAAAAATGAATAAAGGGCTACCGAAGCTATATAAGAAAACGTTGAAGATTGCTAAAGAAGTAGGGGAGGAGTTGAAAGGGGGGTAGGTGGTAGTAGTAATTAATTTAAGTTGCGATTGATCTTGACAAAACACTAGGAAGGCAAGTTAGAAACTTGCCCTTATTCCCTACTTCCAAATTTCAGGCTTGAGCTTTATACTTGAACTTGGACTTCACTAGAATCACGCTGTTATTCAATCTTGTGTGCCGGACATAAAAACTAATATTAATTTTTTTATAAATTATTACCTACCTTGTGTCCTTCTATTCTATTCCCAAGGCTTGAGCTAAGCCCAAAAACCTATACAATAAGTCTATACAAAAGTCTATACAAAAGTCTATACAAAAGTCTATACAAAAGTCTATACAATAAGACTGGAACCCCTCAAAAGAGGTGTTGTCCTGGGCACTATTTTTTAATATTAAAACAAAACGGATGAACAAAAAAACATCATTCCATCAAGGCCGTCTTTTGGCCTTATTCTGCACACTTATTTTTTATGGGCCGACCTTTGGGCAATCCACAGATCTACAAGTCATTGCGACCAATG
>JBLHJZ010000250.1:0-7102 GCA_047619515.1 Saprospiraceae bacterium
GAAATAATTTTCAGTTCTGTCAAACATGCTCTTGAAAATCCAGCTATTATTTTACTGTCCGGAGGCTTTGCGATTGTTGCAGAGTAAAATGTATCAGGAGTAAAAGATGCATGGTATAGAAAAATTTTATTTCGAGATAATGGTGTTGGAATGGAAGAAGCGTATCTGGAGAAAGCATTTATGCCATTTCAAAGGATCAATAATCTGGAGCGCCCCGGTTCAGGGATTGGCCTTGCTATCTGTAAAAAAGTAGTGAATCAGCACGGAGGGAAAATATGGTACAGTTCTAAACGTGGAGAAGGAATCACTTTTTGCTTTACGCTGAATAAACAATTTTAAAGAAAAGAAAGAAGAAAGGACTAAAGTAGGCTAGCCTGCTTTTTCAAAAGCAAAGAATTATTATTTAAGAGCAAAAAAATCAAGCATGGTATAAAAAAAAATATTACTTTTGCACTCGCATATAAAGCAAGTATAGCTTAATCGTAACTTCTTCTCTTAGGAAGAACTTTTTTTGCCAAACTTCGTTATATGGAATAAATACGGTCGCGTGGCCGAGCGGTTAGGCAGAGGTCTGCAAAACCTTCTACAGCGGTTCGAATCCGCTCGCGACCTCAAGGAGCTCAGATGAATGTCTGGGCTCTTTTTGTTGGTGGAGCAAAACTGATCAAGCCAGCCAGGAGGAAACCCCAAAAAGAACAGGCGCGCCCCCGCTTCTCCCACCAAAATATTTGGATTCACCACTTATTATTATTACATTTAGCACAACCTGATTAAACGAGTGTATCCCTCACTGCAAAATGATTTTGACCTTTTCTACTGGAACCAAAGACTTCGCAACGCTACCTGTTATACCGACAACGAAGTAATTTGTGAATAAAACCGCCTTTCTTCTCGGTATATACTGACCTAAAGTATCCTAATATTCCCAAATGACACCTGGCGGTTATTCGTCGGCAACCACTTTAGTGTCCGTGTTCTAAAGACTTTCCTGTCACCTTTAAAACCCATAAGGATATGAAAAAGCCTAATTGTAAAATTAACTTCGGTTTATTGTACCTCTCATTATTTGGCCTGTTACTCATCGCTGGCTGTCAGCAAAAAGAAAAAGTTGTTGAAATAACATTTGGTTTCAATTTCACAGAAAGCGAAAACATCCAACCCTTAATTGACCAATTTAACCAGGAAAACCAAGGAAAGATAAAAGTCAACTGGGAGGAAACCTCTGCGGTTTCCGATGAGTTTTATCAGCAAATAGAAAAGGATCTGACAGGGGAAACACCACATCTGGATGTCTTTGGTGCGGATGTGGTCTGGACGGCTGCTTTAGCTTCTCAGGATTTGGTGGAAAATTTGTCGCCCCGGTTTTATCAGGAATTTAATCCCTCTGATTTTGTAGCTCCGGCACTCCGGTCTGCGATATATAATTTCAAAGTGTGGGGTGTTCCGTGGTTTACGGATACCGGGATCATTTTTATGCGCAAAGATTTATTGGAAAAGAATAATATCATGTCTCCTCCTGTTACCTGGGCAGCGTTGAAAGCTTCTGCGAAAAAAGTGATGGAAGCATCCGGGGTAAAGTATGGCTATGTTTTTCAGGGGGCAGCGTATGAAGGAGGTGTGGTTAATGCCTGTGAATTTATCTGGAATACAAACGGGAATATATTAATAGGAGACCTTTTTACACCTGAAGGATCTGATAATATTGATATTCCGCTGGATATTATTACTATTGATAGTAAAGAATCTGAAAGAGGTTTTTCTTTAGCGCGTAGTTTGATCGTAGAAGGTATTGCTCCTGAAGCTGTTGTTAATTATACAGAACAGGAATCGATGGAGGCTTTTGAAAATGGTGATGCGGTATTCATGAGGGGATGGCCGGGAAATTATAGTGCTTTTTTGAAAAAAGATACTAAAATTAAACCTGAGCAGATTGCCGTATGCCCTATTCCGGGAATAGAAAAAGGCAAACGATCTTATAACTGTCTTGGAGGATGGAATTTAATGGTGAATGCGCAGTCCGAGCAACGAAAAAAAGATGCGGCCTGGGCTTTTATCAAATTCATGACGGACTCTCCTCAACAGAAATTCAGGGCAATGAATGGCGGGAATCTTCCAACGCTGAAATCGCTTTATGAAGACCAGGAGTTATTGGAAAACGTCGAGGTGATAGCATTGGCAAAAGAATCGATTCAACATGCCCGGTCAAGACCTATTAGCCCTTTATACCTGGAGATCTCTCCCCTAATTTCCAAAAAATTTAACCAGGTTTTAAAAGGAGAAATAACCCCGGAATATGCAGTGTCGCTATTGCAAATGGAATTAGAAGGGATAGAGAATAAATCGGTTACGGTAAATGAAAAGTAGATATGGAGGTGTTTTTTAAACTACTAAAGAAAATATTTAATATTTTGTGAATCACTTGCGTGTGGGTATATTTACTTTTCAAAATTAAACCCGACAAGCATTGGTTAAAATATTAAATACAGTTTATGTATCTACTGGGATATGATCTGGGGAGTTCTTCAGTCAAAGCTACTTTATTAGAAGTGTCAACAGGCAAATGTGTCGCCGCTACATTCTTTCCTGATGAAGAAATGCCAATATTGGTGAAGCAGGAAGGCTGGGCAGAACAAGACCCCGAAATGTGGTGGGAAAACCTCCAAAAGGCCAATGACAAAATCTTCGCTCAAGCCAATATTGACAAGAGCCTCGTCAAGGCTATCGGTATATCCTACCAAATGCACGGCCTAGTACTCGTCGATGAAAAGCAAAAAGTATTAAGACCAGCTATTATCTGGTGCGACAGCAGGGCCGCTGCTATCGGAGATGCAGCTTTTCAGCGTATTGGAAAAACACATTGCCTGGAAAGGTTACTCAATTCCCCGGGGAACTTCACCGCATCGAAACTCCGATGGGTTAAAGAAAATGAACCGGCGATTTTCGAAAAGACGCATAAGTTTTTATTGCCTGGCGATTTTATTGCCATGAAACTCACGGGCGAGCTGAATACTACGATAAGTGGTTTGTCAGAGGGGATTTTTTGGGATTTTAAAAAGGGACAATTAGCTGATTTTTTATTGGACGAGTATGGCATTTCAAAAGATCTGGTACCAGATATTGTACCCACTTTCTCCAACCAGGGAACCCTCCAGGCCAGTGCAGCAAAAAAACTGGGACTTGTGCTTGGCACTCCGATAACCTATCGTGCAGGCGACCAGCCCAATAATGCATTTTCATTAAATGTCCTTCAGCCTGGGGAAGTCGCTGCCACTGCTGGCACCTCAGGTGTCGTGTATAGCGTAAGCGATCAGGTTAATTTTGATCCGCAATCCAGGGTCAACACTTTTGCTCATGTAAATCATGGTGAGGAGACGCGGTTGGGAATATTACTTTGTATCAATGGCTGTGGGATTCTCAATGCCTGGATGCGTAAAAACACTGGCGTTGCCGGTTATCCGGAAATGAATAATTTAGCATCTCAGGTGCCTGTCGGCTCAGATGGCTTATCTATTTTACCCTTTGGAAATGGCGCAGAACGGGTACTGGAAAACCAAAACATGAATGCACAGATCAGTGGCCTGAATTTTAATATACACGGACAAGGGCATCTTTTTAGAGCCGCCCAGGAGGGAATTGCTTTTGCTATTTATTATGGAATGGAAGTGATGAATGAAATGGGCGTCAATTTATCCATTATTCGTGCGGCAGAAGCGAATTTGTTTTTGAGTCCGATATTCAGAGAAACGCTAGCTACTGTATCTGGTTCTGAAATTCAATTATATAATACGGATGGCGGTATCGGTGCCGCCCGGGGCGCTGGCTTGGGCGCAGGAATTTATAGTAGCCCGGAGGAAGCTTTTTTACAACTTAAAGTGGTCAACAGGACGATACCCGATTCGAAAAATGTAGCGGCTTTCCAATCAGCCTACGAACATTGGAAAGATGTTTTGAAAAAAGTTAAAAAAACCATACTTTGATACTCCATATGAGTACATTTCATTTTGTCGGGGTAGAGCTTCCAGAACTCCAAGTTCTGGAAGCTCTACCCTGACAAAATGAAATGCACCTAACCATATTTATCAAAGCATCAAAAACAGAAACGAATAAATGGAATACTTAAAAGGAAAAAAAGAGTACTTCAAAGGGATCGGTAATATTCCTTTTGAAGGGAAAGAATCTAAAAATCCCTTAGCTTTCAAATGGTACGATCCCGATAGGAAAGTTGGCCGTAAAACAATGGCAGAACACCTCCGTTTCGCTGCTGCCTATTGGCATAGCTTCTGTAACCTGGGGTCAGATCCTTTTGGTAGTGGTACCAGAGATTTGGAATGGAACAAAGGGGCAGATGCCATGACCAGGGCTAAGGATAAAATGGATGCGGCCTTCGAATTTTTTACAAAACTAGGCATACCTTATTACTGCTTTCATGATTATGATTTAGTGGAAGAGGCGGATACGCTCAGGGAATCCGAAAAAAGACTAAAGGAGATTGTTCGATTTGCAAAACAAAAGCAAAAAGCCTCCGGGGTAAAATTACTTTGGGGAACAGCAAATTTATTTTCCAATCCAAGATATATGAACGGGGCCGCCACCAACCCGGATTTTAATGTCGTCGCTTACGCAGGAGCACAGGTCAAAAATGCGATTGATGCCACCATAGCCCTGGGTGGAGAAAACTATGTATTTTGGGGTGGTCGGGAAGGCTACCTTTCTTTATTGAATACCGAAATGAAACGAGAGAAAGAGCACCTGGCAACATTTCTCCATATGGCCAAAGATTATGGCCGGGCGAATGGCTTTAAAGGTACTTTCTTTATAGAACCCAAACCGATGGAGCCCAGTAAACATCAATATGACTTTGATGCGGAAACGGTTATTGGTTTTTTACGGAAGTATGGACTGGATAAGGATTTTAAGCTCAATATTGAAGTGAATCACGCTACTCTTTCAGGGCATACCATGGAGCACGAATTACAAGTTGCCTCAGATGCCGGAATGCTCGGAAGCATTGATGCCAATCGAGGCGATTACCAAAACGGCTGGGATACCGATCAGTTTGTGAATAGTATTTATGAAAGTGTTTTGGCGATGTTGGTTATTCTGGACGGCAAAGGACTCCAGGGAGGAGGCATCAATTGGGACGCTAAGCTTCGACGAAATTCAACAGACCTGGAGGACTTATTCATTGCCCATATTTCGGGAATGGATGTTTTTGCCAGGGCTTTATTGATCGCCGATGAAATCTTAAAAAAATCGGACTACAAAAAACTTCGTAAAACCCGCTACGCAAGCTTTGATGAAGGCAATGGAAAGGCTTTTGAAAAAGGAAAACTGACATTGGAAGACCTTCGTAAACTCGCCGGGCGAGCTGGTGATCCCAAGATGATCAGTGGAAAGCAAGAACTCTTCGAGGCGCTGATCAATAATTATATTTAGCAGAAAATCATACTCTTTCAAGTTTACCCTCAATGAACTTTTTTCTGAGCAAGTGCAGCGAGTCGAAGAAAAAGTTCATTGAGGAGTAACTTGGAAGTACCAAATAAGGCAAGTTTGTAACTTGCCTCGGCCAATAGTCTGAAAGGCACAAGTTAATTATTCTGCACCGCAAAGACTCCCTTGACGACAACTTGTTCTTCAGGTGTCAGGATAGGAAGGATGATCGTAAAGGTAGATCCGACGTTAAGCATAGATTCCACGGAAACATCTCCGCCCATACTGTCGATGATTCTTTTACACAAGCCTAAGCCAAGTCCGGTACCCTGGTAGATTTCAGTGGTATGTAAGCGTTTGAAAAACAAAAATATTTTTTCGAAATATTCTTCTTCAATACCAATGCCATTGTCAATGAATTGGAGGACGAGTTGGTTTTCTTTCACTTTTGATTTTATAAAAATCGTGGGTTTTGTTTCCTGGTTGTATTTTATCCCATTTTCTATAAAATTTTGAAAAAGCACCAGCATTTCAGTTTCATTACAGTAAAAATCAGGCAATGGAAAAACATATAGCTCGACGTTCCTTTTTTGAATGAGATCTGTCAGGTTTACTTTAACATTTTCTACAATGGATTGCAAACTGACCAGTTTCTTTATTCTTTCTTTTCCATTGGTGATTTTGGAATATTCGAGAATATCTGTGACCAGCAAATTCATCTGCTCAGCGCCACCTTTTGCAAAATCTATTTTTGAATGTAAATCATCATATTTTTTTCGATTAACGTCTCGCTTGATCAAGTCTAAAAAACTAATGATGGTTCTCAACGGAGACTTTAAGTCATGTGAAGCGATATAAGTAAATTGCTCCAATTCCTCTGTTGTCTTTTGAAGGTTGGCATTTTTGACTTTTAGCTCTTCGATTAGGATATCCTGTCTCTCTTGTTGGATGTTGATTTCGTTTTGATATAGCCAAATCACCATAATTAGCCAACCTAAACAAACAAAGAACGTAACAAGATTATCGTAAGGGTTATTGGTGAAATTGAAAACAGGAGGAAAAAAGAACAGAAAAACAGCGGCAGCTATATAAAAGACGATCAGGTTTAGATAAAGTAAATCTCTTTGTTGAGGTTCTTCTTTATATAGTATATATATCAAAAACAGCGTTACCGTAAGAATGCTTTCCTCACCAAAAGAACCCCCTATCAAAACAACATATAAAGAGACCAATATTGGCAATACGGCTGCTACCATAAATTTTGAGAGGAAGAACTTATCTACCGAATTAAAGATTAAAATCAGAAATAGGTAGACACTAAAACATAAAGCTAATAACGAATAAATGAGATTAAGGCCAAAGGTATTGGCAATTACTGCCAATGTGAAGCAAATAACTCCTCCTATTGTAGCAATCTGGTTCATCAACGTGATGATGGCATTTGTTGTGGGGTCTTCTCCTGTCCCCAGAGTTTTGATTTTGTTCCAGAAAACAATTGCTTTGTTTGTAATAGTCATAGTAGAAAATAATACGCCAGAATAGCGGATATGTTTTTGAATGAAGTTTATTTTTAGGGAGCGTAAAGAATAGATTTTACTTAAAACAATAGGATTTATTGGAGCATTTCTTGATGTTAAGCTGAATATGAATACTTCAAAAATTAAACCAGAAA
>JBLHJZ010000251.1:0-6967 GCA_047619515.1 Saprospiraceae bacterium
ATTTAGTGGCTATTTTGATGAAAACCTACGGGGTTTTTACGCTTATTTTATACTGACGATCCTTTTACACTATATCCTTTACATTTTCTTTAATCCATTTTAAACAATCATTGAAACTTCCAAATATCTGGCTCTGAGGAATCAAGTCCGGGATAATGTCAATCCGTTCGAGCATATATCTCGGCTGTTCCAATATGTTTATCAACAATACTTTTTTACCTTGACTGACCAGATCGATCAGTACATCTTCCATTGCATATAATCCTGATTGATCTATATACTGCATTTTTTCCAAGCGTATAATTATGTGAGTTGCGGTATCAGGGATTTGTTTAGCCAGTTGCTGGAAGTCACTGGTTGATCCAAAAAACAAGGGGCCTTTGATATGTTTTATAAAAACTTCCTCTTTTAAGTTTTCAGGAAAATTAATTTCATCGTCCCAACCTTTTTCGTCCCGAAGGGATTTGACATCAGAACTCTTAGCGGTCAGGTCGCCTATCTTTTTCATAAACATTAAAGAAGCGATTACGAGGCCGATTCCGACGGCATACACCAGATTCCAAACAGAAGATAATACTAAGACAATCAGCATAATGATTACTTCGGCACGAGGCATATTGGGGATGGCTTTCAGGCCTTTATAGTCCATCACTCCAATACCTACCGTAATTAATATGCCAGCTAAAACAGCAGCAGGAATTTGAGATGCGACAGGAGCCAAGGATAACATAATGATAAACAATATGACACCGGCAATCATACCTGATAAGCGGGTTTTTCCACCTGCATTGATATTCACTACTGTTCGAATGGTAGCTCCTGCTCCAGGAATACCGCCAAAAATGGCAGCCACACTATTTCCGATACCCTGTCCTATCAGTTCTTTATTAGGCTTGTGTTTGGTCTTGGTCATATTATCGGCGACGACAGATGTAAGCAGGGAGTCAATCGCACCAAGAAGTGCCAGCGTTAGGGCAGTAAAAATGTATGGAGAAACATTTCCAAGACTAAAATCTGTAAAAATTCCTAAATTGGGTAAAGGCAGTCCACTGGGTATTTCTTCAATAGGTCTATAGTTCAGTCCAAAACCATAAGCGATACCTGACATCACCAATAGGGCTACCAATGTACTTGGAATAGCGGTAGTTATCCGTTTGAAGCCAAAAATAATAATTATGGTACCTAGTGCCAGTAGAAATTCCAACCAATTAATATTACGCAAAGCTCTGGGTAATACTCTTATCGCTCCGATTACACCGGAGGCGTCTTTGCCTGCTAAAGTCTGTGATTCTGTTAAGATTTGTGATGCGGTGATATTCTCAGCCCTGGTGATGGTTTCTTTAAAATCTTCTAAAACTAAAATACCTTCTCCTGCTTCCTCTTTTAGAATATTATCTAAGATGATTTCTTCGGCATATGGTTTAAATTGTTCGACAAATGCAGTATCTTCTTTTGGATAATAACCAAGAGAAGGCAATACCTGGGTAAGCAATATAATTACACCAATCGCGGTCATAAATCCTGAAACGACAGGGTAGGGGATATACTTGATGTATTTACCTATACCTATCAAACCTAAAACAATCTGGAATAAACCTGCTAATAAAAAAACCGTTAAAATAGCAGGTAAGGCTTTGGTAACATCACCTCCGAAAGCGGCAATAATACCTGCAATGACGACCATACTGACGGCTGTCATAGGAGCGGTAGGCCCTGAAATCTGGGTATTTGTACCCCCAAAAAGAGCAGCAAAGAAGCTTACAAAAATAGCTCCGTATAGCCCTGCACTTGGGCCTAATCCTGAACTTACCCCAAAGGCTAATGCCAATGGCAGAGCAACTATGCCGGCAGTAATTCCACCGAACAAATCGCCTTTAAAGTGCTTGAAATCAAATAGGTTTTTCATTTTTCGTTTTTTAATTTAGAATCCAAAATTATATTAATATTTTACGATCAATAGCTACTCTCTCATGACTCATCTAAAAACGGGAAATGGTTAGCTACTCAGAGAGTAACTAACCTTTGTCTAACCAAACATAAACCTCTTCATCTTGTTTAAGATTTCGAGAACAAAAAAATCAATACAGGATTAGGGTACAAAGCATCATAATAGAAAGTACGAACATCATGTCCAAGTGAAGCACCGTTCCCTTGTTATTAAATGCAATGCACCCATCTATACTTTATCATCAATTACTGATTATATTGTCTGTCTTTTTCCTGAAATCAGGATTAAATACCATAGCAAATTGAAAATGCCATTTGTCAAAATCATTCACCTGCTGGTTGAGCATGCCTATCTGAACGCTTGCTGTTTTATGAAACTGATAACCCAGTGCGCCATATAACCTGTTGCGATCAAAAAATACGTTTTTCGAATTCACAAATATTTCGTCGTACAGCCCAATAAACAAGGTTCCTTTTTCGATCACCGGCTTATTGATAGGTACGAATAGCATTAGCCGATATCTGAAACGATTCCTATAATCCTGGTTGACCCATCTTTGTTCAATCCTGTATCGATGTTCAAATTTTACCCGGCCAATATTATTTAATAAAATAAATTGCTGCCAGATTCGGTGTTCCGTTGATTCCGGGGATTTTTGATCGGATTCAAAAACATAAGAAGGAATATATCCATATCCGGCTGTCACGAATGCCTTTTTTGAAAAATGATAATTCAACCCAGTCCGCAATAACAATTGCTCAATATTATTCGGTGCTAAGGTATGGTTCCGGTATTGTACTTCGGTGTGGATACTAAAGCGGTCGCTTATTTTATTAGTCCCAAAATACATGAGCCAATTGCCCGTTTCTTCCTGCTGGGCAAGGATGGAAACGGGCAATAGCAACAAGAAAAGTAATAGGTATTTCGACAACATTAGGCTAAAATATATTCTTTGAGTAATTCTACTGAACCGGACTCTACATCGTACATAGCACCGACAATATCAATTTCATTATTGTCCATCATTTCCTTAAGTACGGGGCTATTTCTTTTTATAGCTTCCACAGTAAGCAAGACGTTTTGCCTTGACACCTCATTTACAAAGTTCAGGTTAGAAGAATTCCGCGCTTCGCCGGGAGCAGTATCTACCAATTCCACTGCGGGTTTGATCTTTGCCAGCATTTGAGTGAGATTGCCCAGTTTTGCATCATCACAGGCGCCTTTGACCGCTCCGCAGGAAGTGTGTCCAAGTACCATAATTACTTTTGATCCTGCTAATTTACAGGCAAACTCAAGACTGCCGAGAATATCTTCATTGGAGAAGTTACCGGCTATTCTGGCGCTGAATAAATCCCCGATTCCCTGGTCAAAAATCATCTCCGCCGGGATTCTCGAATCTATACAACTTAGAATAGTAGCAAATGGAAACTGCCCGTTAGACGTATCATTGACCTGTTCGATCAGGTTTCTATTGATTCTGATATTATTTTGGAATCTTTGATTTCCTTCCAATAAGAATTCTATTGACTTTTGAGGAGTCATGGTTGCTTGTGTTTCTTTTGTATGTGCTTTCATTTATTTTAATTTTATTTATTAATAATTTATTTATACCTCATTCCTAAGCCACTACTGGCCTAAGTTTGAAAAAATCGATATAACTTGGTGGGTTTACCGCCGTAGCCCTTTCGGAAACGAGCGTTACATCTATGTTTTTGTTTTTAGCCTTACTGACAAAATCTTCCAGTATCTCAATGATGTCGTTATCCAGGTATCTGGTCTTTCTAACATCCAATTCTAGAAAAGTGTTTTCTGGTAGTTGATCCAACTCTTTAAGGATAGCTCCTTTGTTAAAGAAGGTTACTTCTTCGGCAAGGGTCATTTTTATTTTATGCTTGCCATTGCTGATATCTTCGATATGAAGGAAGTGGGAGTTTTGGTAACTTTTTATCAGGATTACCACAATACCTACCATCAGGCCAAGACCAATTCCGATAAGCAAATCCGTAAAAATAATTCCTAAAACGGTCACTATAAATGGGGTGAATTGTTTCCAGCCAAGGCCATACATCACTTTAAACAAGGCTGGCTTGGCCAATTTGAAACCGACGATCAATAAAATGGCTGCGAGTACAGAAAGAGGAATCATATTGAGTAAGCCCGGAATCAGAATGATGGAGATCAGCAATAGGAAGCCATGAACTATAGCAGAAAGTTTAGTTTTTCCACCTGACTGGATGTTGGCAGAACTTCTCACAATTACCTGCGTGATCGGTAAACCACCAATTAATCCAGAGATAACATTTCCGGTGCCTTGAGCCAACAATTCTCTATTCGTCGGAGTAACCCGCTTATCGGGATCGAGCTTATCGGTGGCTTCGACACATAATAATGTTTCCAGACTGGCAACCAGCGCAATAGTGAAAGCGGTTACCCAAATAGCAGGATTAGTGATTGCTCCAAAATTCGGAAAACTAAATTGTGTCAAAAAGGAAGAGAAATCTGATGGGATTGGAACGCTTACCAAATGTTCTGAACTGATCCCAAATTTGCTGTTCCCCTGAGTAGAAATAAAGTAAATGATTCCTACAACTACAGCGACCAAAGGACCTTGAATGATGTTAAATATTTTTCCTTTTTTTGACAATACTTTATCCCAGAAAAGCAAAATGGCCAAGCCTGTAACAGCAACTATGGTAGGCCCAAGACTGATATTATTCATCATTATAAAAATCTCTGAAAAGGTATTGTTTCCATCCACCTGCATAAAGGCAAAGTCTCCTTCAGGGTCAGCATCATAACCAAAAAAATGAGGTATTTGTTTTAGAATGATGATAATACCAATACCGGTAAGCATTCCCTTGATCACGGAAGAAGGAAAGTAATAGCCGATCACTCCTGCTTTGAGTATTCCAAAGCCTATCTGTATAAAACCGCCCAATACTACTGCCAATAAAAAGTTTTCGAAACTACCCAAAGCGCCAATTGCTGTCAGAACTATCGCTGCAAGTCCGGCGGCCGGACCACTTACCCCTATTTGTGAGCCACTAAGTGCCCCAACAACAATACCACCTATAATGCCTGCAATAAGGCCGGAAAACAATGGCGCACCACTCGCTAATGCAATACCCAGGCACAATGGCAATGCAACAAAAAATACAACGATGCTCGCTGGCATATCGCTTTTGATATTTCCAAAAATGGAAATATTACTTTTTAAACTCATCAAATAATTTTTTGAATGTTATAATCTAATTGCCATGGAGAAGCATGCAGAAAAATATAGCATGCTTTATGACCTTGAAATAAAAAATAGCGGTATTAGATTACTCCGGAGGAGGGCTGTGGATTTCCAGATAAGGGATCAGCCTGGAGGAAGAATGATGATTGATAATAGCGTTGACTTTACTGCCGGTGAAATCAGTGTAGGTTGTATTACCGGTAAAATAATCAATTTCAGTTTCGGTCTCTATGTTGTCTTGATTCTCTTTTTCAGGCTGATTCTCTATCGGGTTCTCATAAAGACTGACCTTATGATCTTGAAATAATAGTATATCAAGCAACACTTCGTTGGTAACGATTGAGGCGAGAAGTAATATTATGTAGATTAATTTCATAAGGATATTTGATTTCGAACACAAGGATACAACTTTTATTTTAACAATGATAGTATTACTGTCATAAAAGTGTCTTATATTGTCAAACAGTTTATTGCAAATAAGGTTTAGCAACATCACTTTTTTAACTTTATCCATAAAATATGATACTCGGAATCAAATTTCAGCTCAGCGAAAGCTTTTACAGCCGTGATCCACAAGACACGGAATTGGGCAAGAAAATATTAAAACACAGCATTTTGCTGATGGACGAAATAGGTTTTGAGGCCTTTACCTTTAGGAAGCTGGCCGTTGAAATAGGATCGGTTGAGAAATCTATTTACCGATATTTTGAAAACAAGCATTTGCTATTGCTATTTCTGACTTCCTGGTATTGGGAATGGGTACATTACCTCATTAATATAAATATTAAAAACATAGAAGATCCTAATAAGAAATTGGAGATTGCGATCAGAAATATTGTTGAAGCTACTTCAGAAAACGCCTCCAATGAATATATTAATGAGAGTGTCCTACATCGGGTAGTCATCAATGAAGGTTCAAAATCTTATCATACCTTTGCGGTAGATGATGAAAATAAAGTCGGCTTATTTTGGTCCTATAAATCGGTGGTTAATACTGTTGCGGATTTGGTAAAACAAATAAACCCGGAATTTCCTTACGCGGTCAGCCAGGCCAGTAGCTTATTCGAGATGGCAAACAATCAAATCTATTTTGCTCAACATCTTCCATCCATTACCAATCTGAGCAATAAGGAAGGGAAAGAAGAAGAATTAATCCAAATGCTTATTTTCTTTGCGAGGAAACTGTTGTCGTAGGGGAGAGATCGGTTTTCGGTATATTGGTGTTTGGCGATCGGGATAGGCTTAAAATGGTCTGAAATAAAAAAAGCCGGATAATTCAGTGAAGAATATCCGACCTTTAATATAAACAGTTAAAATTATCTGATATCGAAGTTCAGGCTAAGGGAGTAGCCCATTCCTAAATCGTTTTCTTGTACCTTATATTCTTCGCCTTTAAAAGTGATGACCTGGCGGTATTTTGCATTTAGGATATTGCTGGCAGAGAGTTTTAAGCCAAAGCCATTTTCAAATTGATGTCCAATATTGAAATTCAAAGAATGTCTCGGCATCTCGTAAATGTTTGGAGTGCCACCGATGGAGATATACGAAATTCTTGCTCCGCTGACATTATAGCTCAGGTTAGCACTCGTTCCATTTTCGTTTTGATAGGAGAGCAATCCGTTGATTACATAAGGAGATTGTCCGAACATTTCCCGAGTTGATTTCGCATTTGGATTAGTAGCACGGATTTGAGAAAGTTCTCTTTCATCAATATCACTTTTAGAATAGATATAGGTGAAGTTCGTAGCTATACTAAAATCGCTAAGGTATTGGCTGATAAA
>JBLHJZ010000252.1:0-6965 GCA_047619515.1 Saprospiraceae bacterium
GTCAAACCACCAACAGTCCCTACCGCCAAAGGTATATCCAGCCAAAATTTAAACACCCCATTCTCTACTTTACAATGACTGAGTGAACGATAATGTCCGTCTCTTGCTGCAAAGGTATGCCCGCCAGCCTCAATGGCCCGAAAATCATTCCCGGTAGCTAAAACAACCGCATCAATACCATTAAAAATTCCCTTGTTATGTGTAGTCGCACGATATTGATCAATATGCGCTATACGGACAGCCGTACAAAATTTATCAGCAAAAGTCGCTGCATCAATATTATTTGAAAAATCTCCCAGCTCTTCCAGCGGGCATTCAACCCAGGCTCTTACCAAACATTCCGGCGTATAGTTAGAAAGGATCGACATGATGATTGTCACTTCTTTTTCGTCACCAATAAAATTGTCCTGAATAGCAACAAAATTCCTCAGACTTTCTGCAAAAGACTCTAATACGGAATTGATAAAGTTGGCGCCCATCGAATCACAGGTCTCGAAATTGACTTTTAACTGATAATAATCTTTCTCTATCCCTGTATAATTGATAAGTTGAATATCCTTTATGCCTCCGCCCCTGGCTTCCATATTCTTTGTGATACCCGCAGCCTCCGCTCGCATATTTTTTTTCAATCTTTTAAAAGATTCTTCCAGTTTATTAGCGTCGCCTTTCCAGGTAAAATGTACTTGTCCGACTTTTTTAGTAGAAATAACTTTAGCTTTAAAACCTCCTCTGGTCATCCAAAATTTTGCAGCACTCGATGCCGCGGCGACCACGGAGCTCTCTTCGATCACCATCGGAATAGCATAGGTGTTGTCGTTAATGATAAAGTTAGGTGCGACCCCAAAAGGCAGATAAAAATTACTGATTGTATTTTCACTAAATCCATCCAGCAATTTTTGATCTTCTTCATTCAACAACCAGTAGCTGGTTAATTCCCGCATGACATTTTCAGGATCTATGAAAAAATTTTCAACAATCCATCTGAGTTTACCTCGCTTCGACAATTTAGAAAAACCAGTAATTGATTTAGACATCCTTATAAATTGTGTTTATTTTACCCTTAAAAATGCGCTCGCCAATTCCAAGCCCTGAACTTGTGCCGCTACATAATCTCTTAATTCTTCATATTCTCCGGTCGCGTGTTTTAAAAAACCGGAAGCCTGACCATAAATACTTGGCACCGCTAATTTATTAATTAAATGGTAGCCATCCAAGAAGTTCTTAACGCCACCTGAAATAATAACTTGCTTACACCTTATACGGTCACCAAGTTCATCGACAAGTTGATTAGTAAAAAGAACCATTTCTTCGGCACTATGACCTACTAAAGCCAATTGTTCATAAATCTTATGTCTAGCAGGTGTGCTTCGAAGTAATTCGAGTTTTGAAAAATTAGTGCCGCCATTCGCTGCGAAATCTATTGCAGCTAATGGCAGTTGAAGTAATCGTTTGAGACTTTCATAACCCATTCCCTGGCCGACTTCTTTGACAATGATGGGAAACTTCACTTTTTCAAGGATCGTCTCTATGGTTTGTAAGGGAGCTCGTTTAAACCGGTCCCCTTCGGGCTGCAACCATTCCTGAAATGGATTGACATGAATAACCAACCCATCAGCACGAAGTTTTTCGATCAATCCTTCAATCAAATAAGTTTCCTTATCGTCGATTAGTGTTTCTAACTGAGCAATTCCCAAGTTGGCATAAAGCGGTAAATCTTCCCCAATCAAATCCCTGACATCAAAATCTGGGAGCATTTCATCACTTTTCAAAAGGGATCGACAAGACCCTAGCCCCATCCCAATGCCAAATTCTCTACAAGCCCTGGCCAGGTTATGATTAATAATTCGCGCCATCTCCGTTCCTCCTGTCATGCTGGATACCCAAATGGGCGCTTTCATAGTTTTGCCCAGGAAACTTATAGCAGGATAAGTGTTGAATTCAGGATGTGGCGATAATAATGGTTCATAGTAAAACCTTTTGTCAAGTTTTCCTTCCTCAATCTGCGATTGGAACGCCAGTTGGATATGGTCTCGTTTCCGAGAAGCTGCTGTTGGATCTTCTAAATTTTTCAATTCCTTGATAATCAATGACATAGATTCAATATTTTACAAAGTTATGTCTTTAGGCTGACATAACCTATTAGGAACAGCAGGACGATTGAATGGTTCAGATAATCTGAATTTTTGAAAAGTATATAAATAAAGCCTGGCTTTATGAATTAAAAGAAAGCTCCAAAAAGCCTTTGCCTTAAAGAGAAATAAAGGGAGGCATAAAATTTTGTGCGATATTTTAGCTGATTATCAGTAGGTTATAAAGGTAGGATTTCAAGTTTTAGTAAAATTGCTTGTTTTTTGAAATACAATAAGCTACCTTTGCAGTCGCAAATTTCCAAGCGGTATAAAATATATTTTAAATCAATAAAAATAACTGTAGTGGATACTTTAAGTTATAAAACAAAATCAGCAAAAAAAGAAGAGGTTGAGCACAAGTGGTTCATCATAGATGCTGACAATCAAGTGGTTGGACGAATAGCTTCACAAATTGCTGCCGTACTTCGCGGAAAGCACAAACCGAACTATACGCCACACGTAGATACAGGTGATAACGTGATCATCATCAATGCCGGAAAAGTTCGTTTTACCGGAAACAAATGGGATCAGAAATATTACTTAAGATATTCAGGTTATCCTGGAGGTCAAAAGAAAACATTTGCAAAGGAACTTCTTGCTAAAAAACCTGATGCCGTAATCCAAAAAGCGGTAAAAGGAATGCTTCCAAAGAA
Organism: Saprospiraceae bacterium; assembly: GCA_047619515.1. Classification (GTDB taxonomy): domain Bacteria; phylum Bacteroidota; class Bacteroidia; order Chitinophagales; family Saprospiraceae; genus JAHDHW01. Next base: position 2,783 of record JBLHJZ010000252.1, read on the forward strand.
TATTCTTGGAAGAGCAATGGCCAGAAAACTATATATCTATACTGGTGAGGAGCATCCACATGCTGCCCAAAAGCCTGTAGTATTAGAATTCTAATTAAATAAACAAGAATAAATACGTCATTATAATATGGAAATGATTAATGCAATAGGAAGAAGAAAAGCATCAGTCGCTCGCGTTTACCTGGTAAAAGGTGATGGTAAAATCATCGTAAACGGAAAAGACTATAAGAGCTACTTCCCTCAAACACATATTCAAGCAAACCTTACCGATCCTTTTACGACGGTTGGGGTTGATAATATTTACGACCTGAAAGTAAATGTCAAAGGCGGAGGATTCAAAGGGCAATCTGAAGCAGTAAGAATGGCAATTTCCCGTGCTTTGGTGAAAATCAATGAGGACTTCCGTACAACGTTGAAAGCTAAGAAATTTCTTCGTCGTGATGCGAGAGTGGTGGAACGTAAAAAATATGGTAAGCCAAAAGCAAGAAAGAGCTTCCAGTTCTCAAAACGTTAATTTTTGCACCTTTTTTAACAACGCATGCTGGTTGATCCTCCATGCCTTTTTATCAGAACTCTATAAACTATTATATAAAAATGGCAAAACCTACCTATAAAGAATTGCTAGATGCAGGTGTTCACTTTGGCCACTTGAAGAAGAAATGGAATCCTAAGATGTCTCCTTATATTTTTATGGAACGTCGCGGTATTCACATCATCGACCTTAATCGTACATCTGATTGTATGGATAAAGCTTCCGATGTTTTGAAATCAATTGCTAAGTCAGGGCGTAAAATTCTTTTTGTAGCCACTAAGAAACAAGCGAGAGAGATCGTAAAAGAAGCTGCATTAAGTGTCGGAATGCCTTTCGTCACAGAAAGATGGCTTGGAGGTATGATGACTAATTTCTCAACGATCCGTAAATCTGTCAAAAAGATGAATACGATTGATCGTATGTTGGCTGACGGTAGCTTGACTAGTGTTACCAAGAAAGAACGCTTGACCTTAACTCGTGAGCGCAACAAGATGGAAAAAGTAATCGGTGGTATTGCCAATCTAAATCGGCTACCAGCGGCAGTATTTATCGTGGATATTCACCACGAACATATTGCATTGGCCGAAGCCAATAAATTGGGAATGCGTACTATAGCAATGGTGGATACTAACTCTGATCCTACCACCGTTGACTTTCCGATTCCTGCTAATGATGATGCATCCAAATCAATCGCCATGATTACTAATTATGCAGTCGAAGCGATCAAGGCAGGATTGGCAGAACAAAAAAGCGCTAAAGCAGAAAAAGAAGCTGCTGCTAAATAAAAATTTAGAATAACATTATTATAACCCGATAATTTAAATTTTATAGATATGGTTAAAATCTCAGCCACTGATGTAAAAAACCTGCGTGACCAAACTGGTGCGGGTATGATGGATTGCAAAAAAGCCCTTGTCGAAGCAGATGGTGATATGGGGAAAGCAATTGACTATCTTCGAAAGAAAGGACAGAAACTTTCTGCCAAACGTGCAGATCGTGATGCCAAAGAAGGTGTTGTAATCGCAGTTAGCTCAGAAAATAGAAATAATGGCGTTGTTGTTCGTTTGAGTTGTGAGACAGATTTTGTCGCTAAAAACGAAGATTTTGTAAATCTTGTAAAAACAATTGCTGATATCGCATTGAAAAATCTTCCGGATACTTCAGCAGAACTGCTAGCTTTAGATTTTGGTGGTGGCATTACTGTTGGTGATAAAATTACAGAGCAAGTAGGTGTGATCGGAGAGAAGTTGGAAATCAATGGTTATCATAAGATTGTGACTGAAGCTGGGCAAGGACAAGTTCTTCCTTATATCCACATGGGATACCGTGCAGGTGTAATCGTTGCACTTAATCTTGAAGGCCCTCAGTTTGTCGATGCAGGTAAAAATGTTGCTATGCAGGTTGCCGCTATGCGTCCTGTAGCCATTAATAAAGATGGCGTAGACCAGAGCGTTATAGAAAAAGAGATCGAAATCGGAACGGAGGTTGCTCGCCAGGAAGGAAAGCCTGAGGCAATGCTTCAAAAAATTGCTGAAGGAAAACTCAATAAGTTTTTCAAAGAACGAACTTTGTTGAATCAGTTATACGTGAAAGGGAATAAAGAAACGGTTGCTGACTATCTAAAAACCTTAGATGCTAATCTGACCGTCACTGATTTCAAACACGTTGAATTAGGATAATCAAAAATCATTATACTAAAGCGAATTACCAGTTAATTCGCTTTTTTTTTGACTAGTCACCAACGGGGTGTTTCCTCCCCCTCTTTAAATTTAAGCTGAAAAAAACATCATTCCATGGTACTTAAGTATAAGCGAATATTATTAAAATTAAGTGGTGAGTCTTTGATGGGAGGCCAAAAATTTGGAATCGAGGCAGAAATGCTCAATCATTATGCAGCACAAATAAAAGAGCTTGCTGAAAAAGGTGTTGAAGTAGCCGTCGTGATCGGAGGAGGAAATATTTACAGAGGATTACAAGCATCTTCTTCCGGGATCGAAAGGGTACAGGGCGATTATATGGGAATGTTGGCAACCGTCATTAACGGCATGGCTTTGCAAAGTGCTTTGGAGGGAGTAGGCGTATACACTCGTTTGGTTAGTGCTATTGAAATGAAACAAATAGCAGAGCCTTATATTCGTCGACGTGCAATCAGACATTTGGAAAAAGGCCGGGTGGTTATCTTTTCTGCCGGGACAGGTAGTCCATACTTTACTACTGATTCTGCAGCTGCTCTTCGGGCAAATGAAATCAACGCAGAGGTGATCCTTAAAGGAACTCGTGTTGATGGAATTTACTCTGCTGATCCTGAGAAAGATCCAACTGCTACAAAGTTTGAAAAAATTTCTTTCGCCCAGGTGATTGGCTTAGGCCTTAATGTGATGGACATGACCGCTTTTACACTTTGCCAGGAAAACAACCTTCCTATCATCGTTTTTGACATTAATAAAACAGAAAACCTGGGTCGAATCGTTAAAGGCGAAGCAATAGGAACGCTGGTCGAAGGTTAATATTTGCTCCCGCCAAAAGACCAGAACCAAACTTTACCTTTCTTCGCCCTTTCACCGAAGTGAAGCTGTCCTTCTGAGCATTGGCGCTGGCTTGATACAGCGTATCAAAGAGTTTAGTAAAACGAGTCGAAGAACTATCACTTCCCGATGTAAAACCGGGACTATCTCTTTGCCCAGCAACTAATTTTCCGCAATACCAATCGTCCCAAGGCTCACTCTTACCTTGGGAACTTCCAGTATTTTCAAAGCACAAGCTTCCAGAGTAGCTCCCGTGGTCAATACATCATCTACAATCAAAACGTTTTTTCCCCGAAGTACTTCTGGTTGTTTAAGTTGAAAAGCCGCACTGACATTTTCCAAACGTTCCAGTCGAGACTTCTTGGTCTGGGTAGTGGTAGCCAACGATCGGATTAATATATTTTTAGCATACTTAATCTCCATACTTTCCGCAAGCCCTTTCGCAAAGGTTTCACTTTGATTATACCCTCTTTGCCGTTCTTTCTTAGGGTGCAAAGGCACGGGAATAATGACATCGATATCTCTATATAAGGGTGCTTGTTTTAATATTTCCCCATACTTCAAACCAATGATGTACCCTACTTCAGGTTTATTATTGTATTTCAGGTTATGGATCAGGTGCTGGACTCTTCCCTTTTTGATAAAATGATAAAATGCAGCGCCGGTGTATAATGGAAAGCGACCCCATAAGCGGTCTGTGAAAGTATTTTCTTTTTCTAAATGAAAATTCGTTTTGGGCAGATAGTACTGACAATCAGTACAGACAACCTGTTTAGGCATTGGTGCATTCTGTCCACAGGCCAGGCATAGATTAGGGTAAAATAGGGAAATAAATCCTTCTTTTAAATTTTTAAGGCTTTGCATACCTCTAAAATAAAGGATTTATTGAAAAGCCGTGAAGTTTTTGTGCAAAAGAAGAAAAAAATAAAAAAACGTCTGCCCCAGCTCTCGCAGGACAGACGCATCAAAACAAAACGAAAAACCAACTTTAAACAAGTCTTATATATATACCCTAACCGTAATTCTTAATAATTTGTTTCAGTTTGACTGTTAAGAATTTCCTAAAATACAGATAAAGGTTATTTTTTTAAAGAAAAACAGTTATTCTCTGGCTTTCAGACGAACC
>JBLHJZ010000253.1:0-6946 GCA_047619515.1 Saprospiraceae bacterium
TCAGACCTTTGAGGTCGGCGCCATTGCTGGGATAAGCGATTTTTATCCCTTTTATATTAGTGACAATAGATTCAACACTGGAAGAGTGATAAGGGCCGCCACTGCCATAAGCGCCGATCGGTACGCGCAGGATCATACTCACCGGGTATTTGCCATTAGTCAGGTAGCAGGAGCGGGCGACTTCCGTATAGAGCTGATTGATCCCAGGGAAGATATAATCAGCAAATTGTACTTCGACGATAGGTTTCAGACCGACGGCAGACATACCCACCGTACTACCGACGATAAAGGCTTCCTGGATCGGAGTATTAAATACGCGGTCGTCGCCGAATTTTTGGGCCAGGGTCGCTGCTTCTCTAAACACTCCGCCCAGCCTTGCGCCGACATCCTGACCATAAAATAGACATTCTTTATGAGCCCGCATTAATTCCTCCACGGCATGTAAGGCGCAATCTACCATGATGTTTTCTTCTCCGTTTTCGGGATGTCGGGTACCGGATTCTTCGGTAATCGGCGTAGGCGCATAGTCGTGGGTGAGGAGATCTGCAGGCGTCGGATCTTCGGCTATTAGCGCTTTTTTAAAATCGGCCAATACCACAGCAGCAGCTTTCTCTTCGATGCTTTCCATTTCCTTTTTTGAAATACCAGCTTCTTCCATTTGGTACACCATCTTTGGATAAGGATCGTCGAGCCGGGCTTCCTCGAGATCATCTCGGTACCATTCCATCCGGACGCCGGAGGTATGGTGATTTAATAAAGGCACTTTGGCATGAACCAAAAAGGGTCGCCGTTCTTTTCGCATCGTGGCCACTACTTTTTTCATCGTCAAAAAAGCAGTAGTAAAATCGCTGCCGTCAATACTTACCGCTTCGATACCGTGAAACCCTTTGATATATTCTGCGGCATTTTGAGCACGAGTCTCTTCCGCATTGGCGGAGATATCCCAGCCGTTATCCTGTACAAGATATAGAATCGGAAACTGCTTTAAAGCCGCCATTTGGAAAGCTTCTGCAACTTCTCCTTCGGTGACGGAAGCATCTCCGAGCGAACAAACGACAATGGGTTTGTCCGCCCCGTAATCTTCACCCAGTCCTAACTTTTCTTTGTATTGCAAACCCATTGCAGAACCTGTCGCAGGAATCGTTTGCATCCCGGTGGCGGAGGATTGATGCGGAATTTTTGGCTTGTCGGCATCCCGTAGGCTCGGATGGCTATAATAAGACCGACCACCGGAGAATGGATCATCCCGCTTCGCCATTAGTTGTAGCATCAATTGATAGGGTTCCATGCCGATACCCAATAACATGGCATCATCCCGGTAATAGGGAAAGGCGAAATCCTGAGGGAGCAATTGCATCGCCGCGGCAATCTGAATTGCCTCATGTCCCCTCGATGTGGCATGCACGTATTTGGATACTTTTTTAAAATTGTCTTCGTATAAATCCGTCAACGCTTTGGCGGTGCAAAGCAGGCGGAATCCTTCTATAAGTGTATTTTTATTAATGTCGCTTTTAGTTTTTACCATTAGTGGTTTTATTTGATTAGGTTTTCTCTATGTATAATAATTGAAGAACTTGACACAGAGGGCACGAAGAAGCACAGAGGTTCACAGAGAGTTGTTTCAGTAAAACCCCAACAAGGTTTTCAAATTTCTTCGTGCCCTCTGTGCTCCTCCTTTGTGTTTTCTCTGTGTCCCAGAAATATCACACCAATCCAAACTGCAAAAAGTGATGATGGAAATGCTTCCGGTGCATCAAATCCCACAGCTCCTTATCCAGATTACCGAACATAGCATTTAAGCTTGCTGCATCCGGATTGTCTTTAAAAAACTGCTCGTATTCCTGATACGCTAAAAAGAAAGCAGCCTTTGCCGCAGCGAGATTTTCAAAGCGCAATGGTTCGGTAGTTTCCTTATTTAAATCGGGATGTTTAAATTCCTGGGGCATCGCCCGGTAGTTGAACAAGCTCTCCTGGTATCTTTCTATTTTATCTTCCGGGATAGCGAGTGTGGCGGATTGTTTTCCGATAGCCAGTTGGAATTGGGATTCCAGGTGTTCCACCATATGCTGCGGGCTCATGATTCCCCATTTGGCTTTGGACTGTTCCGTCAATTTATTTAAACTCGCATCAACAGCTGATCTGGTAAATTCCTGGAAAGGAGATTTTTTCTGCACTAGGGTGAGGATAGTGGCAGTAGCGCAAAGTTCCTCCTCCTGATCGAAAACCTCGACAAACCATTTGACTACTCCGGAAGGAAACTCCCGACCCCGGCTATCTCTTTCCACTTTCTCCTTGCAGGTCAGTCGCACATGGAGGGTATCATTATGATAAACGGGTTTTAGAAAACGGCAATTATCCAAACCGTAATTTGCGGCAACAGGTCCTTTGTTTGGAAGTACAAATAATCCTGCCGCCGCCGCTAGAATGAAATAGCCATGAGCTGTCCGTTTTTCAAATATACTGCCCTGTAAAGCGGTAATATCGGTATGGGCATAAAAATGATCCCAGGTGACATTGGCGAAATTGATGATATCCGTATCGGTAATCGTTCGATTATGGGTAAGCAGTGACATCCCCGCCTGGATATCTTCAAAATGATATTTGAAAGGATGTTGCGGCGCTTCCGTGTATTTGGCTCCCTGCTGATAAATTCCGGTAATCGCAGTAATCGTTGTGGGGCTACCCTGGATAGCGCAACGTTGCAGGTAATGCATCACGCCGCGCATACCGCCCATCTCCTCACCGCCGCCTGCTCGTCCCGGTCCACCATGAACCAAGGTTGGCAGTGGAGAACCATGCCCGGTACTTTGTTTGGCAGATTCTCTATTTAAAACCAAAATACGACCATGATGACTTGCTGCGCTGACGACAAAATCCCTGGCGATGCGATCATCAAAAGTGGAGATAGAACAACATAGCGAACCTTTACCCATCTTCGCTAATTCGACGGCGTCTTCAATTCCATTGTATGGCATAATGGTACTCACCGGGCCAAAGGCTTCCACCTCATGGACGGCTAGGTTTTTATGGGGTTCTTTTTCCAATAATAAAATGGGGCTAAGGAAAGCACCTTTTCCGGCATCGGCATCAATGAGGTCTACCTGGTCAAGATTACCATAGACAATTGCTGCTGTTTTGGTGAGTTGTTTTACCCGATCTCTTACTTCTTCCACCTGATCTCGGCTGGCTAGTGCGCCCATTCTTACTTCTTTCAAAGCGGGGTTTCCGATTTTGACTTTAGAGAGCGCTTTTCCGAGAGAAATTTGAAAATCTTCGACCAGGTTTTCAGGGACGATGATTCTCCTTATCGCGGTACACTTCTGTCCGCATTTGGTGGTCATTTCGGTTCTCACTTCTTTTACAAAAAGATCAAACTCAGGCGTACCCGGTACGGCATCTTCTCCCAATACGGAACAATTCAAAGAATCTGCTTCCATATTAAAAGGTACCGATTCCTGGATGATACGAGGATGCGCTTTTAGCATTCTACCTGTGGTGGCGGAACCGGTAAAAGTGACCACGTCCTGAGACTCGACGGTATCGAGGATCGTTCGGGCGGAACCACAGATCAATTGCAATGCCCCTTCGGGCAGTATTTTAGAAGCGATAATTTCGCGGACGACTGCTTCGGTCAGGAAAGAAGTGGCGGTGGCAGGTTTTACTACAGCAGGTACACCAGCCATCCAGTTGACCGCACATTTTTCGAGCATGCCCCAGATCGGAAAATTATAGGCATTGATATGAATAGCGACCCCTTCTTTGGGAACCATGATGTGATGGCCCATAAAGTTTTGACCCCGGGACAAATCTATCGGGTCGCCATCGACGTGAAAGGTCTGATTAGGAAATTGCTTTCTCAAAGAAGCGTTGGCGAATAAGTTGCCGAAGCCACCTTCTATATCAATCCAGCTATCAGTTTTGGTAGCACCGGTCCGGTAGCTGAGTTCGTAAAATTTATCTTTTCGTTTAGAGAGATATAGGGCGAGACTTTTGAGCATCAGGCCTCGTTCCTGAAAAGTCATTTTGCGAAGGGAAGGGCCGCCGGTTTTTCGGCCATAAGCTAAAATATCCCCGAAATCCAACCCTTTACTGGTCGCATAAGTTATGATATCTCCGGTCACTGCATCATGCAGCGCAGCGCCGTCGCCGTCGCCATTGACCCAGTTTCCCTGTATGTAATTGCCTAATTTAGTCATGTAGAAAAATGGTTTTATTTAGAAAGTAAACGATTGTTTGATGAAAACTAACAAACGTTAGTTAAAGGTACAAATTTTTTACCTTTTTATCAGCCCCGTAAGCAGACAATGTACCATCTGCTGCTCCAATTCAACAGGATCAATATTTTTTTGATTGCTATACCAGGAATACAGCCATCGGAGGGTTGATAATATTGAAAAGAGAGCGATCCTGGTATTTACCTTTTCAAAGGTGCCTTCCTTGATACAGTCCGCAATAATCTTTTCAAATTTCTTTTCATAATCGGCTCTTAAACCCAGGTATTCCGACAGGACGGGTTCTTCGAGATGTACCCATTCGCTGGTAATGATAGAGATCGCATCGGTGTGTTCGGCGGTATATCGTACATGTAATCCGATCAATCGTTCGATCTTTTCAACAGGAGGGAGTGGAGATTTGTTGATCTTGTTCATCTCTTTCGTAAAAAGATGGGCGATGAATAGGAGTAGCGCTGCAAGTAATTCTTGTTTTGATTTGATATGATTGTACAAACTGGCACCTTGTATGCCGACAGCTTTGGCAATATCTCTCATGGAGGTAGCTTTATAGCCTTTTTCTCTAAATAACCGGGCAGCACAATCGAGTATTTCTTCTTTTCTGGGTTTTACTTTATGTTGTTGCATCTTATCAAATGTACGAATTATTTTTTTTGAAGAAAAATTGATCGATTGTAAAGATAGCGATTGCTAAGGGGCAGGAAGTTGGAAACTAGCTATTATCTGAATTTCTTAAGTTTAGCTTAGCCTAACCTAAAAGAGCGTTAAAAAAACTCTTTTCAATTTTATATCTTTGCACAAGAACTAAAAAACAAAATATGACAAGCGATGATTTTTTTGGAAAACTGGGAGACTTCATTGATAAGAGTACCCAAAACATCAAAGATCGATTAACTTTTGATGTTACGGATCTCATTCGGGCCATTGACAAAAATGATACAGATCAAGTGGAAAGAGTACTCCGGGCAGGTGTGGATCCCAATAAACGCGATGGTCTATACCGGCTGGCGCTGCCTATTGCTACAGATAATAACATTGCCGAGATCGTTGGCATGTTGCTGAAAGCTGGAGCGAATCCCAGTCTCAGGGATCAAAACGGTGACACGGCTTTATACAAGGCAGTATATTGGGAAAATGATGCAATTATTGAATTACTTCTGAAGAAAGGAGCAGATATCAATCAACCCAACGGACAAGGTGTTTCTCCTTTGCAGGAAGCGCAGCGATTGGGTCGTGCGGATATGATTGCGCTTTTGGAAGGTTATAAAGATGATAAAAAAACGCAAAAAATAGAAGAGGACAAAAAGACGCATGCCGATTTAAAAGTCAAAGCGGAAGCGGCAAGAAAGCGCAGGGAAGAAGCTGCCGAGAAAGAACGTGAAATGGAAGCGGCGAATAAAGCGAAAGCAGAAGAGACCGCCAATCAGGAATTGGAAAAAGTCTACGGCGTTGATGGGGAAGGGTATTTACGTCCTTTGCTGAAGGCGATGCAAAGTAAGGATTCGGAGGCGGTAAAAACTTTTATTGAAAAAGTGGAGGATCTCAATGCATTTGATGTTTTTTATAATAGTACGCCGCTGATGATGGCGATCCAGTTGCAAAATACGAAACTCTCCATGTTTTTGACGGAGAAAGGTGCCGATGGATTGAGCTTTGTTCCCACCTTAAAACATTCCCCGTTTACCAAAGCGGTGAGTCATAATATGTACGAATTGGTAGCACTGATTATTGAAAAAAATCAAGCGGTCATCAAGGATTATATCAATAACCCGGAGCAACTGCTGAGCACGCAGTTTTTGTCTTATAAAGATGCGCGGATGATGGATGTCCTGCTAAGTGCTGGGGCAGATCCAAATTTTGGAGGGAAGGAAGCTACTTCTCCTATTGTCAAAGCGATCGAAAAAGCGGGATTGGGTATCCTTCCGGTTTTAGCGAAAAATAAAGTGGATCTAAATTTCAAAACAGAAGGTAAGTCATTACTCGAGTGGGCGATTTTTTATAATCGTACGGATTGGGTAACCGGGCTTTTGGCAGAAGGGGCTGATCCAAAGCTGAGCAATGGTGCAGGGAAAAATGCGCTGGAATATGCGGAATCACTGGAGGATCGAACGGCGATTATTGCGATTATTCGGGAAGAAATAGGGTAGGGGATAATAAAATTTATTTATATGGCGATTATTGGATATGATGCAGAGAAGGAGGAAGTTCCTAATGATCAGAAGATCAAAAACTGTTTTACGTTGTCGATAATGATGTTGGTGGGCATGCCTTTAGTGGGATTTGTGTTGTATTTTTTAAAAAACAGGGTGATCGATTCAGGGCGAATTTCTGAGGAGGGCGGCAAGCAGCTTTTTAGTGGCTATGTGATTATTGCGATCTTTTTGACAATAGGGATTATTTTTACGCTCTTGTATTTGCGAAGGAAATTGAAACAGGAGGAAATTGGAGAACGAGACCGCGAAGGAGCCGAGGAGAACGTAAGTTAGCAACTTGCTGTCCTACCAGACGCATTTACGCTTCGCTAAACTTGCTTAAGAAAAAGGTCAGAGCTAGCTACGAATGCCTAAAGCTTGCAATGAGCGAAGCTGAAGTACCGAATAAAGTCTATTACGTTGTGCCTTAGTGCCTTCGTGGCAAAAAAAAGAAATCGTAAGATTGCCATAAAAAAAAGACAGCTCGGGTGTGAGACTGCCTTGTAAAACTATATTTACTAT
>JBLHJZ010000254.1:0-6942 GCA_047619515.1 Saprospiraceae bacterium
GAAGTGCCTAAAAAATAGAAAGTCGCGTAATCCTATTGGAAACGCGACTCACTACAACAAATTATAATCCCATGAACATATCCGAATTGATGGCCGGGCTTCTTCCGGCGAGCAAATCTTATATAAGATTTGGTTAATCTGTACTTATTTTCTATCTTGCAAGCTTTCTATCCTTAAAATAAGCAGATTTGAAGCTGTTTATAGCGAGTCGCCTTTTAAGGCTTGACGACTCACTATTAACAAATTATAATCCCATGAACATATATTCTTTTAATTTTGTCACTTTCATTTAAGTAACTTTTTCTACTTTGCCTCCGTTATCTATCAATCACAATACAATAATACTATCATTATCTCCTGAAAAAAAATACACTTTGACTCAATTGTGCAATAATTATTACAGGTTTTAAAAGTAAAAAATAACATAAATAACTGATTATCAGGTATTTATTGTTTTTATTTTCATATAAAATCTATAAATTGTGAGAAAAAACATAATATATATTTCATTTTAGGGTCATTTATTTACTCGAAAAAATAAAAAAAGACACCTTTTACTTAAAAAAGGTGCCTCCTACTGAGAATCATTGCTATACAACCTGTCAAGGTATTACTTCGTGTTCATGTGTTCTGGCAAATCTAAATTTGCCTAATTTATTGTTTTACTACTTTATGACAAGTTGTTTTAGCGCCATCAATAACCCTTAAAAGGTACATACCGGCAGGAAGGTTTTCCTTCATTCGAATTGAAACAAGCTCTTCTCCAGCGCTGATATCAATTTGGTTATCCTGAATAATACGTCCATTTTGATCCGAGATCATTATTTGAACGGATTTATCGCCCTGTGAATCAAAAACTACATTTAATTGGTCTGCAAATGGATTTGGAAAAACATCATTGAGCTGTTCTCCGTTGATAAGTACCGACAAAACCGGAGAGAAAGTAACACTACCATCAGCACTAATTTGCTTAATGCGATAATACCGTCTACCTTTCTTTCCCGGTTCGTTGTCAGTAAATGTGTAAAAAAATGGTTCTGTTGTTGTGCTCTCGGCTAGTACTATTCCGATTACATCGGAATCTTCTTTATTATTATTATAATTATCAATAACTTCTATTTCAAAATAACTTCCACTGCCTTCAATCGGTGTCCATTTCAGGATAACATCCTCTCCGAATTGTTCTGCAGTAAAATCTAAAAATAAATCTGTTGCGTCTACTGTTGTTTCTTCCCGCTCATCAAGGCTTATATTAGTAAAGGCTAGAGGAAGGTTATTATTATTATTAAATCTGATTTGGAAACTCGTGGAAAAATGCTGATTATTCTCCTTCAACAATTCAGTAATATTGAGATCACTGACCTCTGTCCACTCATTTGAGTTTTTATTTAAAGTCTGAAGCAATAGCCATTCTTCTGTATCCGCTCCTCTTACATAGGCTACATTATCATAAACTTCAGTTGAATTCACCACATAATCCATAGCGGTTCTATAGTCAAAATTGAGCATTAAGTCTTCTTCCGTATTGGCATATTGAGACATATTCAAGGTAAGTATCGCATTATTCAAAATAGGCATTCCGTTAGCGATTACAGTTGGCCTTAATATCATTTCCCCTCCTTGCTTCACTTCCAACACTCCTTGTCCATTCGTATCAAAATCCCATTTTACGCAGCCTTCTAAGCCTAGTTTATCTTCTGTATATATCGTTGATGCTGCCGTATTATAGTTTTCTGTAAAAGGTAGTAATACCGGGTAATTAGATACCTGATTAGCATAAACCGAACTGAGTAAACTATCTGAGTAATTATAATTATTTCCAGAAATTTCCACCCACACATCAATATGATATATTCCTACCTGAGAAAAATCAGCTTTAGTATCAAAATCAATCAATTGAGATTCTCCCGATCCTACCAGGCCATTAAATGATTCCTGGACAGGCATTCCACCATTTATTGCATAAAATATATCAAAGCTATTCAGGTCATTACTCCCGATGTTTTTTACAAGTATAGTCACTATTTCATCATCAGTCAGACTACGAGAAGTCTCATCCCTGCCCAGTAATTGTGCGCCTACCGCCTCTACTAAAGGATTATCATCCCAGGGACAAATTTCAATATCCTCTGTAATTGCAGAAACTGCCGTTATTCGTCTGCTTTTATTGCCATCTACCCCGATTGCTCTTACTGAAAACCAGTATTTTTCTCCAAGAGCCATTGGTTCTTCAACCGTAAAAGTAGTTTCATCAGTTATACCCACTGGCACCATTGCCTCCCCATCATACATAAACACTTCATAATTTTCTGTATAATCACAGCTCTGCCAGTCAAGTATTATTTTTTGTTCGCAGGTTGGCGTTGCTACTAAATCCTCAGGTGTATTCATAATATAAAAGAACGTTGTGTTTTCGCCGGATATATTAGTACCATTTTTAGAAACTCTAACCTTAGCATCCGGTGTGTAAACCTCCGGCACTGTCCACTTATAAGTTCTTATATCCGCAGCAACCGCCGGAGCGATTTCCAGCCAAAGAGAACCACCATCCAAAGAATACTCTAATCTAAAGGTATTCGTATTCGTGATGTCAGCATCCCAACTAATCAATTCATTTTCATTAGGCACAAAACTTTCTCCTCCAAATGGATGGGTCAGGATTACTTCCTCCCGAATGAAGTCATAAGTAGTATAAAACTGTTGTGGTCCAAAAGCTATTTCTTCTCCTACTACTAAGACTGTATATATTCCTGCAACCGGATTATCAATAGTGATTTGCTCAATATTATTTCTTGTATCCTTTCCTCTGACCGCATTATTAGATACTCCTGTCGGAGTAGGATCAAGAATCCAGGGCTCGATTGTTTCTCCATTCGGAGTAATCACCGTGATATCCAAATCATTGACTAAGGCTTTATCAGGATATATCTCTGCTTCTTTATCATTCCAATAAAGCATAATCTTTACCTGTTTAATGCCCTGCGGAATATTTATTGCATTTACTTTGGTTTCCCCATTTTCCACAACATCCGTATGAAATTGGTTTTGTTCAATCACTTCCGCAGCTCTTCGACCGTTTATCAATCCGAAACCATGTATAAAATCAGGGCCTGGATTTCCAAGGTCATCTGCGGTATTACAAGCAATAGCTTTGACAAGAGCTCCATGAGGATTCTGTCCATTATATTCAAGTCTGTACTTTTCAACTAATAAGGCAAGTGTACCCACCACTCCAGGAGAAGACATACTCGTACCACCTTTGGTAGAATAATCATACTCTCGGCTTGTGGAAACAACATTTCTCCCGATCCCAATAATCTCTGGCTTAAGCCGGCCATCCAGGACAGGACCACGGCTAGAACTCACTGCAATTACTCTATTCTCTTCGGCCATTCCTACCGTAAGTACGTTTTTAGCACTTTGATAATACCTGAGTACAGAATGATAACCCGTTGGGTACGGATCGCAAGTTCCTCCGCCACTGTTGCCCGCTGCAAAAACATGGAGCACTTCAGGATATTCCCGTAGTTGCCAATCAAGTGTTTGAGCAGAATAATTATAAGAACCATTCGTGGTACAGTTAAAGGTGGTTCCGTAGGAATTATTGGTCAGTACCACTCCATAATCGTTAAAATAATTTTCTATATTATAGGTAATCTGGCTTGTTTTCTGAGTGACAATGTTACACTTCGGAGCCATTCCTCTATGCCTGGGGTTCAGGTTTCCAGCTCCTCCAATAATTCCTGAAACATGATCTCCATGATCTCCAAAAGAGCTATAGGTGCCATTAGCTTTATTAATAATCCTACTTCCAAAATCAATATGATGGCCGAGTTCTCCTCCATCACCGACGCCTACGGTAACCCCATTTCCCTGAAGGTTGTACCCTCCTGGTAAAGCACTATTCAGTAAATTTACTTTTTGGCTGACACAAGTTTCATGATTTAAAATTTGATCAGGCTCTTGTTTCACATCTATAAAAGAAACGATAGGCGAAACAGCAATTACTGCTAGCTGATCTTCATCAATTCTTGCAACGATTGTTGTATTTCCCCTGTGATTGCCTTCAAGAATGGTAATCTTATTATTTGCTAATAAATCCTGAATACTTGTCCGGTCTATATTTTCATAAAAGATAATAGCTACATCTACTTTTCCATTTTCTTCAATAGCCCAATCCGGATAATCTTTCGTCAGTAACCTTTCGTCAAGTTTACTTTCTTTTGGTGTTTCACTTACATTTGTGATGTTAAGTGACTTAATAATAGCCGGATCAATATCCGCAGGGATCGCTGCGAGATAAGTATGATTAGAACGATATTCTAAAAGCTTGATTTGATTTTGTGCTAATCGGGTAAGCTCATTCTTTCCTGGAAGCGCCTTGAAGGTAAGTAAAAGGTAATACTCCTCTTCGAATTGGGATTGTTGGAATTGTTTAATGTTTTCAAACCTTTCAATAACTTGCTCAACAGATGTCTGTATGTTTTGAGCGAAGCATGCATTGATTGACAGGCTGAGTAATGGCAATGCCATTAAGACTCTGCGTAGCTTTCTCATCTTAAATTAATTAAGGATACTAAATAATATTTCAATTACAGGGGGTGTGTAACGACAGCGGGAGTTTTTAGCAAAAATTCTCTGGGAGGAGCAATAATACAGTAAAATTAAGAGCGGGAGTTTTGTATAGTTCTACGAATCAACCAGACAATTACCAGAGAGGCAATTTGTATGCCGAAACAAAAGCAAGAAAATTATTTATACACATAAATAAATATTCTACTGTATAAATATTTGAAAATCAACTAACAAGAAGCAAGGCAAAGGGCATTACATTTCCCTTAGTTTTGTGACAGGCAATAGAAAGAGCGTATGAAAAGAATAACAGCAATGGAAGGATTCATGTCTTTAAAGCTTGACCTTACCTCGTAAGGAATGTTTTTGTGCACCTAAAGCTGGAGGGATATCATGGGGTTTCAAATGCCTCCTATTTAATGGCGATTAAATAGGAGGCATTTGATCAAAAAGGATTTTGATGTGCGGGATTATTCATAAAAGCCGTATCTGTCAAGGTATTTAAAAAGCTAATAAGTGCAGCCTTCTCATCTGGCGTCATACCAAAAGGGGCAAGATTAGGATCACTATTAGCCGCATCAAATCCTCCGGAACTATAATGATCCAATACTTCTCCAAGGGTATTAAAGCGACCATCATGCATATAAGGAGCACTCATCGCAATATTTCGTAAAGTAGGCACCCGAAATTTTCCATAATCGAAAACATTACCAGTAACCTCTCCACGTCCTTTGTCTGGAAAGTTTTCTAAATCTTCCACTGTTGATCCTACATCCTCGATGCCATTATTGAGATAACGACCGTCAGAAAATATTTGATTGAACGCTTTATGGCAATGCGTACAACCTGGATGATCAGCCTCTTCAAAACTAAAAAGCACTTCCCCCTCTAATTCTTGTGGTTCAGGAAAATACCCCGGTTCACATTTGGCTCTGTCATATTTGGATTGTCCGCTACTGACCAATGTCCGTTCAAACTGAGCTATCGCCTTGGCAGCTAATTCTTTGGAAATTTCTTCTGTACTCGATATTCCAAAAGCTTCGCGGAACATTTTTGGATAGAAATCATGATTTTGTAATTCCATCACTACATCGGGCCAGCTATGGTGCATCTCTATCGGATCTTCTACCGGCAATAATGCCTGCTCTTCTAAGGTAGTCACCCGACCGTCCCAAAATAGCCCGGTATAAAAATAGCCGACGTTTAGTAAAGACATAGAACTGCGGCGGCCTGCAATACCGTCGATCCCTACACTGACCGCCAGGTTATCCGCAAAGCTACCATTAGGTGCATGACAGGAAGCACAAGACTGGGTACTGTCTGCGGAAAGAATTGGATCATAAAACAAGAAACGCCCTAACTCTACGCCATCTACCGTCAAAGGGTTATCTGCCGGTATTTGCATTTCCGGAAAATTACATGGAACGACCAGATCATAGACAACTGGTTCGTAAGGAATCCCCGTAAGGTCATCCATACCCATCATCTCATCATCAATAACGGTCGATTCATCATCCATACAAGCGGTAATCATCAAAGCTAAGAAGAATATAAAGAATAGTATTTGGCGCATGTCTCAGGTATTATTGGGTGTATTTCATTTTGTCAGGGTAGAGCTTCTAGAACTTTGAGTTCTGGAAGCTCTTGTTCTTCAAAAAACGACAATTTGAAATTCACTCGTATTATTTAGAAAAGAACGAAGAAAAGATATAATGTTAATATTCCTTTATGGTATTTTGTTGTGAATCTTCTACAAATTTACGATCCGTCAGGGTATTTAAAAAAGCAATTAGTTGTCTTTTATGCGTTTCATTTAAATATAATGGCCGGATCAACGGAGAGGTATTAGGCCCATAGTGCCCTCCAGAGTTATAATGCTCGATGACTTCCTCTAAAGTTTGAAAGCGCCCGTCGTGCATATAAGGAGCGGTAAGTTCAATATTCCTCAGGCTGGGCACCCTGAATTTTCCATTATCAAAGCGATTGCCGGTCACCTCTCCCCTTCCCCTGTCAGTAAAATCTTCCGTAGTATTGGCCAATGATATCCCATTATTTAAATATTCATTAGTGGTCATCAAGGGGGCATTATGACAATGGCCACACTCTCCGTCCGGCAATTCACTACTGGCGTCAAAAAAGATATTATATCCAGCCTGCTCATCTTCTGTGAAAGTTGCTTCCCCCTCACGAAACTGGTCAAATCTGGAATGAGCACTGATGAGGGTCTTTTCATATTGAGCGAGGGCTTTGGCAAGCAGGAATTCATCGATTTGTGATAAGGTATCAATACCAAAGGCTTTCCGAAAATACACCGGGTAATCCGGATGAGCTTTCAATTTTTCAATCACATTATCCAGTGAGTTGTGTAGC
>JBLHJZ010000255.1:0-6922 GCA_047619515.1 Saprospiraceae bacterium
CCGACATGGCCTCCTTTGTCAGGAACCTCCAGAAAGAAGTTTTCCAGTGCTTCTGCTTCCTCAAAGGGATAGCATTCAGCACTTAGGAAAGAATCATCTTTGGCATTCACCAATAAGGTCGGAATGCTAATATCTTTCAAAAACTGCTTACTACTGGACTTCGTCCAATAATCCACCGCACTGGTAAACCCATGGACTGGTGCCGTAAAATATTCATCAAAATCCAGAAAAGATTTGGATGCATAGACTTTTTCCAGGTCGACTATATCTTTAAATATTGTTTCTCTGTTTTTGACTTTCTCTTTTAATCCATCCATGAAACGCTTCATATAGACCGCATTATACCATTTGCTTAACTCTACACTGGCACTTTCCAAATGACAAGGCACTGAAAAAGCGACCGCTTTTTTGATCAATGGATACAGTTTATTACTCTGCTCCCCTACATACTTTAATGTTACATTTCCTCCGAGGCTAAAACCAATAATGGCGATTTCTTTATAATGGCTCTCCTTTGCTAAATGGTCAATTACTTCGTTTATATCTCCTGTTTCACCACTATGATAAGTACGAGGTTTAAGGTTCGGTGTTCCTCCACATCCTCTGAAATTGAGTACCACACCATCCCATCCATTCTTATTGAAGATTTTTATAATTCCCTGGACATAAGGCCTTTCAGCACTTCCCTCAAGGCCATGCAACACCAAAACAATCTTGTTTGAAAACACTTTCGAAAAATCAAGATCGATAAAGTCACCATCATTCGTCACCATTTTTTCTCGTGTATATTCTACCCCATCCACTTTTCTAAATACAGCAGGATAAATGGTTTGCAGGTGTCGGTTTGAAAAGTAGAAGGGCGTTCTAAAAGAAGATTCATTAAACAAAGGCATATAGGTAGGTAATTTTAGCTTTATACTTTTATACTTTAGGACTAAACCGTGATGGACCTAATTTTCAAATAACCATTCGATAATTGAAATCGCCGCTGCAGGTTTTTAGAAATCAGTCCGGCTTCTCTTTTATCATCAAAAAGGAAATCAATAAAAATAATAAATTCTTCCACCTGGTCATTGAAGCAACCTGTCCAAAGGTAGTTTGCATGTATTCCTTTCTTTTTTAGTCTGATCAATTGCTTCTTTACATCATTTATATTATTGTAGGCACCTTCCTGAATCAGGTATTTTGTACCGGAATAGTTTAAAAAACGCTCGCAATCATAAGATAGAAACTTCCCATCTTCTGAAGAGATGTAAATCTCAGGATGTCTTTCTCCTGAATCATCGAAATATTTTGCGATTTCAGCCTCCCAGTTTTCATCATCATCATCTGCATTCTGGGAAACCTCTTCGAGATATGGTTTTACTTTATTATTGATCCGATCCACGAAGGGAGTATCAACAATATAATCGGAAGTCTCTGGCTGAGCTTTTTCAGCTATTATGATCAAATTTTTTTCATAACCTTTTTCATTTACATAGGTAAGGGGAGCTTTTAAAGCCTCTTTATAAAAGATACCACAAAGAATGAAAAAAGCCACCAGGCATAATAAAATCTGCGAACTAAAAGATCGTTGATATCTGGACATGGAGGTTTTCGAACGTTCTCCCGTTATTTTTGAAATCAGTCTATTCCAATACCCCATAACTTTCTCAGTTTTAGAATACTTCATGTACTGGTCTCTGGTCTGAAAATGTTTACTTACCCTGGTTTTGCCAAAAACTTCCTGCCTTGAAGGCGTAATTAAATGTTGAGCTATTTCTTCCTGGTTCACGGTGATCAATCCAAAGCCATTTCTTACACATTGCGTTTTTAATTCTTTGAGATAAATGCTGTTATTGTCATCAAAGAGATCATCTGCTATAGCAATCCACTGTTCATCCGCATGATATTTTTTGAATTGTTCAATAGCATAGATATATCTATATCGTTGGAAACCACCAATTAAAGATTTAAATAGGAAGAAACCACCCATCAAAGCTGAAAACAGGAAAAATAGAACGACTACCCAACCGTCTTTATTGACGGTAACCCAATCATAATAATGGCTTAATACGAATAAGATAACAGCGAAAAAAGTGGTGTATACGGCACTGTCCCAGGCTAATAATTTTTCCTGTCTCCTAAATAAAACCTCCTCTCTGGTGTCAGAAGAAGTCGCTTCCAGTGTTGCCATAAAAGGCGAACCATCTTCAGCTATGAAAGTAAACATGCCATCGGTGATAATACCGTCTTCGGTTTTCTGATCTAAAGAAGTTACCGTATTGCCGGTGCGGGGACGATACTTATAATATTCTTTAAAAAAGCGAATACCTGCTCTTTTGATGCTGTCTTCATCTAAATGCTTCAAAGCGGTAATAATTTGTTCATATAAAGGTACAGAATAATACGATAATATTGTTCAAAAAATAAAACCCTCTTTTGACGGTAATCATTTACACACCATTCAGGGATTGCCAGATTTTGATTGTCTCCTGGGCTTCTTTGACATCGTGAACCCGAAGAATTTTAGCTCCTTGTTCCAGGGCTACCATATTCAAAGCAATAGTACCTGTCAAAGCCTCTTTTGCACTGATATTCAGCGTTTTGTATATAAAAGATTTACGCGAAACTCCGGCTAATATCGGGTAACCCAAGATGTTAAAAGCAGTTAAGCTTTTCAACAAACGAAAATTATGGTCAATTTCTTTTCCAAAACCGAATCCAGGATCAATAATTATGTCGTTTATGCCCAATTTTTTCAATATTTCAATCTTGGCAATAAAAAAGTCTAAGACCTCCAATACCACGTCTTCATAACTAGGTTTTTCCTGCATATCCTGAGGTTTACCTTTCATATGCATCAAAATATAAGGAACGCCTAAAGCTGCCACCGCCCCGAACATTTCTCCGTCAAGGCTGCCAGCTGAAATATCATTGACTATTGAGGCTCCATACGCAACCGCTTCCTTAGCTACTTTACTGCTTAGGGTGTCAATGGAAAGGATAGTATCCGGAAAAGATTTTATAATTACTTCTATGGCAGGTAATACCCGCTGCAATTCTTCTTGATAATCAATAATCTGCGCCCCAGGACGGGAAGACATACCCCCGATATCAAGGATCATAGCACCTTCATTGATCATCTTTTCTGCCTGCTTTAAAATACGGAACTCTGAGTCGTATTTTCCACCATCAAAGAAGGAATCCGGGGTAATATTCAATACTCCCATGACTACGGGAGTAGATAAATCCAGTAGTTTTCCTTTGCAATTTAATGTACTGTGTTGATGCATCATTATTCCTGTACGATTTAGATTTTCGCTAAAAATAGGATTATTTTAACGAATAACGCGAGTCATAGGTCCAAGCCCCTGTGGCTGGCTACCTTTTTACAATCTTGTCATTGGCGTATTTTAAACCAAAGAGCAGAGTGTATTATATATCGTACCTGAAAAGCAGTTGAGAACACTAAAAAAGAAAGTCGTATCATTTTCGAACGATACGACTTTTTATCACAGAAAACTAACTATCACCTATGAGAAATTCAAAACATTACATTAGATGTAATTTGTTGTAGAAACGAAATACGGTTATTATCTGCTGCTTTTAACCTGACATTATTTTCGTAGGAAAACATAAAATAATCCCTTTACAGTATATAAGTTAATAGCAAATATGTATTTTTGTAGCTATCCGCTTGTTATGAATTTTGACGGCAAGAATTTTGAGGAAAAGAAGTGACATTGACACCCTTTTTCGTCTTAAAATAGACTCGTAAATCAATGGTTAAGTTTTTAAAAAGCACTTTATGGCTAATAACAATCAAGGAAGAAGCAAAGGAATTGGGTTTGGTAGAATATTGCTTTACATTACCGTATTAAGTATTGGGGGGGTAATTTTTTTCAATTACTACAAAAACAATGTCCAGGATTATACTTTCATTCCTGAAGAGATGCAACTCACTTATGTCCCGTCCGATTTCAAATTTGATGCTGATGATGAAAATGTATTAGCTATTCTCAATAATCCACATAGGTATCACCGTGAATTTGATGAATTGGTCTATAAATTTAACCTATCACTGATCCACCATGTGGCCAATCGAATGGATTTCCCGGACAGCCTCAAAATGAAACTGGAAACTGAATATCAAAAACACCATCCCTACCTAAAACAGCTCTATTTTACAGATTTTGTAAATATTCGTGACACCACTGGAAGTCTATATGAAACCTGGTATGAAAACGGGAATATGAGCGCTGTGGAGGCACTGAACGAGGTTGGTTCGAAATACTCCTGCTTTTTTGTGAATTTTATCATTACGACACTCCTTAAGGTCGACAATGGGTTGATCGGCGCAAAAGGTCGAAAAATAGATACTCCTTGTGGTATAGCGATGACGGAAGGGCTCCGTCCCTTAATCAAGCGTCTCCAGAATAAAGCAGCTATTCTGGATTTTGCTCAATCTAAGGGTCTTATGGAAGAACGAGTCGAAAAAACCATTTCAGAATTAGGAACCTTCGAGGTTAGAAACAAAAAAGGGCTGAGTAAGCAGTTACAAACTAAAGTCCTTGGTTTTAAAGTCTCTTCAACCGATGTCGAGGTTTCTGCTATTAGTATTTTAAAAATTGGCTTCAAACTAGATCAATATTTTAATATCACCCTCAGCGAACAAGCTAAAACAATTACCGTTACACTTCCTGAGCCATCGATTTTATCTCATGAAGTTTACCCTAAAATTGATAAACTCGATATAGGCTGGCTTCGCGAATTACAAGATTCAGATCTTAACGCCAATTTTAATATCTTGCGCCGCGAATTTAGAAACGAAGCTTTTGATAATGATGCCATATCAAAGTCAAAACAACAAGCTCGCGAAATAATGAACATGATATTCGCTCCTATCCTTTCTACCCTGAAAGCCAAGTATCAGCTTGTTGTAAAATTTAAAAACATCAATCCTACCCAAGAGCCGGTTGCGGAAATTGACCAGGCTCCCTCAAAACAAAAGATTGAAGCTCCTTTCTAGTGCTTTGTCTGATCTTTTCTTAAAAAACGGCAACATAATTGCATAATTTAACGCAAGACGCGAGTTTTAAACTCTCCGCTGTAGACCTATACAAATAAACTTACCCATTTTTAGAATTAAGCACTTTTAAAAAATAAATCCGCTTTTCGGTATAGCTAAATGCTTCTAAAATAACACGAGTGTTTGAAGAGTCATTCAGATTGAGAAACCTGCCCGCTCGTGAAGCAGAAGGGCTCAAAAGCAAGTCCCCTATAAAAAACAGGGAAGGATATTATTTTTAGAACAATACTAATTAGACGATTATGAAAATTGTGATGACCTTATCAATAGTGATATTTTCAGTACTAAGCATCGAGGCTCAGGTTCATAATGATTATGTAGAAACCGGAAATGCTAAAAAATCGCTACAAATGGCTCAGCGCTTTGTAAGCATTGGCCAATTTGATTTAGCGAAAAAACAATTGGAATATACGATCAAAATAAAAGATAATTTTGCGGTGGCTTACCGGGAATTAGGGATAGTATTATTAGAATTACATGATTATCAAAAAGCCATCGAGCGCTACGAAAAATCCTTTGAATTAGATAGTAAATTATCAAGAGCTGCTTTTTATGAATGTGGAGAGGCCTATTTTAAATCTGGTCAACCTGAAAAAGCTTTGGCGTATTTTGAAAAGTATAAAAATTATTCAGTAAAAAACTACGCAAATAAAGAAAAGGAATCCGGCCTCGAGTCTAACTATGATCTCTATCTGAAAGAACGTATAGAAAATTGCGCATTTATCGCTGCGATCGACTCCTCTCAGATGCTCCCCTCTCCTATTAATTTAGGTGCGGTCATCAATTCTGACAAAGATGAATATCTTCCAACCATCACCAGTGATGGTTTACAATTGGTCTATACCCGTCAAATTGAATTTAGAAATGAAGATGTCATGATCAGTAAGTTCGAAGATAACAAATGGCAGAAAAGCAAGCCCTTTGGTAAAACCATCAATACGAAAAGCAGCGAAGGAATGGCAAAATTTGAGACCCATGGCAGGGCTTTTTATTTTGCGGGCTGTATGCGATCGGATACGGAGGGTGGATGTGATATTTATCAGGCACTATTAGAAAATGGAGACGTTTCGGAAGTCAAACGGGTGAACGGTTTTTTAAATTCTGAATTTTGGGATTCGCAACCTTCTATAACTTGTGATGGAAGGTTCATGTTTTTTAGTAGTTCCCGAAAAGAAGGATTTGGAGGAGCAGATCTTTATATAAGCGAGCTAAATCCTAAAGGTTACTGGGAAAAACCAAAGAATCTCGGACAGTATATCAACACCGACGGGGATGAAGAAGCGCCTTTTATATCTACAGACGGTGCCACGCTTTACTTTTCCAGTAATGGTCACCAAGGTCAGGGGGAAGGTGATCTATTTGTCTCCAGAAAAACTGGAAAAAGCTGGTCAAAACCAGAAAACCTTGGATATCCAATCAATACGCCAGCGAAAGAACTGGGGTTTTATGTACAGGGCGATGGTAAAACCGCTTATTTGTCTTCCGCCCGTGGCGGTGGTCAGGGAGGACTTGATATCTATGTTTTCGAACTCCCCGAACATCTGAGGCCACAACCAACCGTACACCTGGAAGGGTATGTAAAAAATGCGGAAACTGGTGAGCCTTTAGCTACTTATGTCAGTATCTCCAATAACGATGAAAAATGGGTCATGCGGTCTGATAAAACGGGATGGTTTTTTCTCTGTCTTCCAGGAAATAAGACTTATTCTTTTCATGTCAATGAACAGGGTTTCAAATATTCCCTCAGTAGCGAACAGTTAAATGCCCAGGAAAACATTACGGCCTTCCAAAAGGAAATTCTGCTGGTTCCGATTCCTGAACCTGAAATAATTAAGCAAAAGGTAAAAATAA
>JBLHJZ010000256.1:0-6916 GCA_047619515.1 Saprospiraceae bacterium
AATGCAGTGCCACTTCCTGTAGAAAATATTGGCTATTGGCATTGGACTTATCACTCAAGTGTAGCACCTCCCGAGACAACGATGGGCATGGCATTTTTTGGCGCCACGGATCCTGCAATTGCTATTGAAAATAGTGCGAAAGTAAAACCTTTATTAAAAGGTGATAAATATATTTGCCTGGGCGGCGGGACAGATGCTGGCAGGTATACCTCCGAAGTCATCACCAAGATAATCGCCGCGATCAAATCAGGAGATTTTGCCGGTTATCAGGGAATCGCCTTTGATGTTGAAGTCGGAGATTCCGGGCTCTCTGAAGATTTTAAATCGCTATTTGCGATCACAAAGGCTAATCAGTTCAAAGTATTGGTCACCGTCAGCCATTCCCGGCCATACGGAATCCATGACGGAACGGAGTTAACACGTACTTTCCTGGCTGATGAAAATATAGATTTTATTTCCCCGCAGCTATATACGACAGGAAAGGAATCTGCTAACCAATACGCAGATTTTGGCATTCATTGGTCAGCTTATGCTTCTTCCAAAAGTGCGGTGGTTCCCAGTATTGTCAAACCTGCTTATTATGAGGATGCAGTAGTATATTTTAAAAAAGTAGGGGTGGAATTAAAGGGATATATCCAGTGGAGTCAGTATTAGTTGTAGTTTATTATATCTTTGAGAACAAGAAACAATGATCAACGATGAAGCATCAATATAAATTCCTTTTCTTTTTAATGATGATCTTGTTTATGGTGAGCTTTATGGCTTGCAGAGCAGGGGGTTGCGGGTGCCCGCCGTGACCAGCGTTGAGGGAGTGGTTTAGTGAGGAGTAAGAGGCTATAGGTTTACTCACCTTTCACCAACTCACTCCTCACCAGATGAATTATAACCTTATCTCATCCATTTTCCCATCATAAAACTGATACTGGGTCAATTGGAATTCCGGATTTTCTCCAATCTTTATCCACTTGAAATATTTCCGATACCATTTCATCTGGATACTTGGTAATCCTCTTTTGAGGTAGGCATGTATAAAAGGATGCGTTTTTAATTGAATTTTTGAATTGGGGCGGGACTGTAAAATAAAATTCAAATCCCGTTGGATATCGTCTACGAGCAAAATCGAAGGATTGATCTTTCCGGTGCCTTTACAGGATGGGCAAACTTCAGCGGTATTGATTTTGACCTCCGGACGAACACGCTGGCGGGTGATCTGCATCAAGCCGAATTTACTCAAAGGTAAAATGGTATGCTGCGCTCGATCTTTTTTCATAAAATCCCGCATATTCTTGACCAGATCTTTTTTATGCTCCGGCACCCGCATATCGATAAAGTCGATGATAATAATACCCCCGATATCTCTTAGTCTCAACTGCCTTGCTATTTCTTCTGCCGATTCCATATTGACGGCTAATACTGCTTCCGCATGGTCTCCGGTAGACACTTTATGTCCACTGTTCACATCGACTACGTGCATGGCCTCCGTGTGCTCAATCACGAGATAAGCACCGCTAGGCATAGTAGCTGTTTTTCCGAAAGAAGACTTAATCTGGCGGGTGACACCGTAAGCTTCAAAAATCGGCGTGGTCGATCGATGGTGTTTTACAATCTTTACCTGCTCCGGAGAAATAGAAGCCATAAAGGTTTTGACATTATGGAAGAGTTCCTTGTCATTGACAATGATCTGATTGAAAGAATCATTGAGGATATCCCGGAGGATACTGGTCGCTTTATCCAATTCGCTTAAAAGCTTCATTGGTGGCTCGGATTTGACTAATTGGCTATGTACTTGTTCCCATTTAGCCATCATAAAGCCAAGCTCTTCGTGTAAGTCTGCCACCTTTTTACCTTCCGCAGCCGTTCTTACGATCAGCCCAAAGTTTTTCGGGCGAATACTTTCCACCAAAGTTTTTAGCCTTTTCCGTTCTTCCGGATTTGCAATCTTCTTGGAAACAGCAACGACCGCCGAAAAAGGGGTCAATACCAGAAATCTACCAGGAATAGTGATTTCACAGCTTAGCCTCGGTCCTTTTGTCGAAATTGGTTCTTTCAATACCTGAACCAGGATTGGCTGTTTTTTATTCATCACCTGGTCGATCTTACCCGTTTTGATGATCTCGGGCTGCATTTCAAAGTTGTCCAGGTATTGATTAGCGGTTTTGCCATCAATAGTATCCTGAGTAAACTTAAGCGAAGACCGGAGCTTTGGACCTAGATCAGTATAGTGAAGAAATGCATCTTTCTTGTGGCCAATATCCACAAAGGCAGCATTAAGCCCTGGCATTAATTTGCGAATTCTACCTAAAAAAATATCTCCAACGGTAAAGTTGGTGTTAGTCTTTTGATAGTGTATCTCGACGAGTTTTGAGTCCTCGAGAAGTGCAATTTCGACCTCCGTTGGAGTCGAATTTATAATAAGTTCTTTTTCCACGTTCTCTTTTCCTTTAGATGAGGCAATAGATAATCTACAGATTTTGCAGCAAATCAGTCTATATCATCACTTCTACTGAAAAAAATGGAAAAGAGCTTTTGAATTATTCTCTTTAAAAACAAACAACAGATTGCCTGACTTTAAATCATGGCAAACATTTTTCAATACCCTCTTAATATAATCAAAACAAGTTTTGAAAAATGCTATCTGTCTTAAGTAAGGAAAATGCTTCGGTCAAATTTAATCGTATACCTGTAGCAATATACTAGACAGGCCTTTCTGTTTTTAATTACATCTAGATAATTAAAAAAAGAAAAAGCAATGTACCTGCCTCTCTTCCTGTTGCCAGGAGGAAATCAGATAGGGCTTTACACTGAATCAGATCAAACAACTTATTTGAAGGAGGAAAGAGGGAATAAGGCGTCGCCTTATCCTTCGATCTTACTTCATCTTACTTACTTAAAAGCCTGACGGTATGTATAATAACATATCGTCAGGCGGATTTGACATAAGAACCCAGATTTTTTCCAACAGTTGCTGCAAATTGTGCGCTATGCAAAAATGCACCGAACGCTACTATCTGGTCTTCTTCTTATGTCGGTTTTTACGAAGTCTCTTCTTTCTTTTGTGTGTTGCAATTTTGTGTCGCTTACGCTTTTTTCCACAAGGCATAATTAATAGTCTTTTAAATTAAAAAATTTAGATTCCTTTTGACAACACCGGTTTCAGCCGGTATCAATCGATACATTTCGCAGCATACTGCGCTGCTTTTTCTTGATTTCCTATTCGATCATAGGCCTGAACTAATAAGCAATTGGCTTTTATATTATCAGGTTCTATGCTGATTGCTGTATTTAATCTTTCGATAGCCTTATCTATTTGGTTGGTTTGAATCGCCAAGCCGGCTAAAGTAGTCAATACCAGAACGTTTTCCGGTGCTTGTTGGTTGTATTCTATCAGCATTAAAATCCCTTTCATAGGATTGTCTCTTGGAGGCTTTTCTGTAAAACGAAGGGCAAGATTAACTTTATTCGCATAATTTGAAGGATTAATAGATATTGCATTTTCGAATGCATTGGTTGCATTATCAAAACAAAAATCTCTTATCTTATCCTCTGACGCTTTTCTTGCTCCTATCATATAAGTCGTCCCGGCAATAGACCAGGATTCCTCGTTATTCAAAATTTTGGCTATTTGTTCCGCATAATAACCTGAAACATCTGCTCTCCCTACATCGTACCAGGTACCTGCCAATTTTTTCAGGTATACTACTTTCACTGAATCTGTATTACTCGCGCCTAATTCTTTTTCAAAACTTGAAATAATCGCTGAAGTATCTACCGGAAGGTTAGATTTCGCAGCGCTTAGTATTGAGGCGATAGAAGTACTCGTGGCTGATAATGCTCTCGTTTTTTCTACTGCTCCCTGGGTTTCTGGCTTTGTATCCCCGCCAAAATATAATCCGAGGAAAAGTAAGCAGGAAATTGCAATAACAATTGTTTGGAGTTTAGACATTTTTAATCATTAAAAAAGACTAGTCGATATTTTCTTCTTCAGGAAGAGAATCAACATTCTCTTTTACATGCTCCACAAATATTTTTGCAGGCTTGAAAGATGGAATATAATGCTCAGGTATCTCGATAGCAATATTCTTCTTTATATGTCGACCTACTTTCTTTGCTCGTTTTTTAATTACAAAACTTCCAAAACCTCTTATATAAACATTTTCGCCAGTAGCCAATGTATTTTTTACCTCTTTGAAAAACGTTTCAAGAGTGACAAGTACATCAACCTTTGGTACTCCGGTCTTTTCTGAAATTGCTGTTACTAAATCAGCTTTTCTCATCGTTATTGTTTGGTTTATAATAAGTTATGAATTTTAATACGGAAGCTGTAAAGCGGGGCAAATCTCGGAATTTTATTCAATAATTGAAAATTTAACCCTACTTTATTTTGAGTTTTTTTTATTTCTTACTCAACTTGTTACATATTGGCAAAAATATCATTTGATATTCGTGCTATTATTGGAAGCAAAACAACGCTACAAACCCATTTAAACCCGTTATTTGTAGCCTTTAGACCTTCGCAAGCTTTTCATTATAGCAAAGCCGGTATTATAATTTATCCTGTTTTATACCTAGAACTTTTAATTCATCTAGCTTTGGTTATCTTTGTGAAATTATCATATGACTTTAATCCCATGTCATTGAAACAAGCCTTAATTAATGCACATTGGGACTTGATTTAAGAAGTAATAACTTTAACATACAATCAATATGCTATTATCAATGACCGGTTACGGTAGAGCGTCTTCCGTATATGATGGAAAGACTATTACTATTGAGGTACGTTCCCTCAATAGTAAGTTCACAGATATACGCTTTAAGATGCCCCAAACCTATAAGGACAAGGAGCATGAAATGAGAAAGCTGGTGATGGATAAAGCTGAACGTGGTAAAATAGATGTAAGTATTGATATCAAATCAATGAACGGAGATAGTGAGTATGCGCTTAACCAGGCCTTATTTACTAAGTATTATACCCAATTGATGGATTTGTCAAAGTCCCTTAATATGCCAGAGACCGATATTATGCAGGCGATTTTGAGAATCCCTAATGTAATTGCTGCAGGGGATAATGATGTAGATGAAGAAGAATGGAAAACCGTAAATAATACACTCAAAGAGGCCTTGAAAAGTTTTACAAACTTTAGGCTGTCA
Source organism: Saprospiraceae bacterium (assembly GCA_047619515.1). Lineage (GTDB taxonomy): Bacteria > Bacteroidota > Bacteroidia > Chitinophagales > Saprospiraceae > JAHDHW01. The sequence continues at coordinate 5,149 of JBLHJZ010000256.1, forward strand.
GAAGGAAAGGCAATGGAGGATGATTGTACCGCCCGAACAAAAACAATCGTCGTCCTTTTGGAGGAAATTGCCCCTTTTGAATCAGAAAGAGCAGAGCGACTTCGTACCAAGATCGACAAGCATCTGAACGAATATGTAGGTAAGGATAATATTGATGCTAACCGATTTGAGCAGGAGATTTTGTACTATCTTGAAAAAATTGATGTCACGGAAGAAAAAGTGCGGTTGGCTCAACATTGTAAATATTTCGATGAGGAATTGAATAAAAAAGAGTCCCTCAAAGGCAGAAAACTAAGTTTTATCAGCCAGGAGATGGGACGAGAGATCAATACACTCGGCTCAAAGGCAAATTCTTCGGATATCCAAAGGGTCGTTGTCCAGATGAAAGACGAACTGGAGAAAATAAAAGAGCTGGTTGCTAATACGGTATAATAAGATGTTAATGTCCAATGTACTAAGCATCACACAAAAGCTATTTAACGAGAAGAGATGAGCAAACTTTTAATATTTACCGCTCCCTCAGGGGCTGGAAAAACTACTATTACCCGTCACCTACTTGGGAAATTCGATTTTCTGGCGTTCTCCGTTTCTGCTACCACGAGAGCACCTCGGGAGCACGAGCAAGAAGGAGTTCATTACTATTTTTTAAGCCCGGAGCAATTTAAGGAATTGATTAAGGAAAAGGCTTTTGTAGAATGGGAAGAGGTTTACGAAAATCAGTTCTATGGTACTTTAAAAAAAGAAGTGACCCGCCTCTGGAAAGCGAATAAACATATCCTTTTTGACGTCGATGTAAAGGGAGCAAAAAAAATAAAAAAAGTATACGGAGATCAGGCTTTAGCCGTTTTTATCAACCCTCCATCAAAGGAGATTCTTATTGAAAGACTGGAAAAAAGAAAGACAGAAGATGAGAAAAGCCTTAAGAAGCGTATTAAAAAAGCAACAAAAGAATTGAAATATGTGAACAAATTTGATACTATCTTGGTTAATGATGTATTAGACACCGCATTGAAAGAAGCGGAAGAGATCGTTTTAGCGTTTATAAATAAAGAAGAAGAAATCAAGCACAAGCCTGTTTAGATAAAAACATGGAAAAACTTACCACCAAAGGCATTAAAATCAGTGTAGAAACTTTCTACCAAAAGGATTACTCCCGGCCTATGGAGAATAAGTACATCTTTGCCTATCGTGTACACATCGAAAATAAGAGCGGCAGTACCGTTCAACTAATGCGTCGACATTGGTTTATCAAAGATTCTAGTGGCGCTACCCGCGAAGTGGAAGGAGAGGGCGTAATCGGTAAACAACCCGTATTGAGCTCGGGAGAGGCTCATCAATATATTTCCTGGTCACCACTCACCTCTGATATCGGGAAGATGTACGGTTCTTTCCTTATGCTGAATAAAGATAATGGTACCTCATTCCGCATTCCTATTCCAGAATTCAAACTCATCGCTCCGTTTAAGATGAACTAATCAGGAGTGAGGCGTAAGAGATAAGGGGTGAGTACTCCAAGTTCTCACTTTTTACCTCTGATTCTACTCATGCCGCAGCGCTTCAATCGGATCAAGCCTTGATGCTTTCATGGCAGGGTACAAACCAGAGATCAGCCCGACCACCATACATACGGAAAAACCCAGCGTAATCCAGGCCCAGGGAATAAAAAAACTACCGCCCATAAGCTTGGCCACTCCGAGCCCGATCAGAATACCAAAGAGGATACCGAATATCCCTCCGATCTGACAGATGACAATTGCCTCGGTAAGAA
>JBLHJZ010000257.1:0-6907 GCA_047619515.1 Saprospiraceae bacterium
GAACAATAGGTTAAAAACCAGTTTAGACCAAACCGTCTCTTTGTTGGGCTATAATTAATATTATAACCACCTTTTGGCGCAAATATCGTCAATATGTATGGTCGGATAAACCCGGCAAAGACAGCTGCACTTGCATGCACACCATAGGTATCATAGAAAGCATCAACGAAAATGCCAATTAGAAAGCCAAGTAATACAAGTACCGCATGCGGCGTCCGGAGTGGTAAAAGGATTAGAAACAGCGGGTAGATAATGATATTGATATAATTGAAGCTTTGCCCGCCAATATTGATGTCTTTTAAAATCAGAACCTGAATAAAAACCAGCGCCAAAACCCGCAGTAAATTTGTCATGACGACATTACTCATCTGAAATTTGCTTTTGTAGGGTGTCTAATTCGGGTTTCATTAAGTTTTCAACTACATAAACGTATTTGACATTGCTCATATCAGTACCCAGCTTGACCACTATTTCATAAAAATTGGTACCTTCTTGCAACCAAAAAGTATCAATGGTACCAATCATAATGCCTTCCGGGAAAATACTGGAGTACCCGCTGGTCTGGATGGTATCGCCTTTTGTCAGATTGGCATGTTTTGGAATGTCGGCCAGGTTAACTTTAGCCGGATCTCCTCCCTTCCAGATCAATGAACCAAAATAACCGTTTCTTTTGACAGAAGCACTAATTTTTGACTGGCTATGAAGTATTGGAAGAATTCTGGCGTGATTTGTCGTAGTACTTTTGACGATTCCGATTACGCCACTACCTACGCCACCCATGATACCCATGCTTTGTTTGACCCCCTGAGCAGAGCCCCTGTTGATCGTCAGGCTGTTATTATTTCGGGTAGTAGAATTACTAATTACTTTGGCCGCAGTGAAGGTGAACTTTTGTTCTTTGTCAAGCTCGGGGAAAGATTCCTTGTAAATATTTCGCACAAAGATCGCATTATCCCTTTCCTGAAGCAGGGAGGCATTTTTCCTGTTCAGACTATCGGCAAGAGAAGACAGTTGGATAAATTGTCTTCCGCCGTCAAACTTATCTGTAATGACATTGCTTATCACAGATAACGAGCTATTAAAAATAGCATTTTGCTCACTGTTGTTGTTGACAACCAAAAACATACAAAACATTTCCATCAAAAGGAAAGTCACAAAGCCTCCGTGTTTTACAAATAGAAAAATCAGATTGCGCATAAGAGGAGCAGCTATTTATGTTTGAAAAAAGGAACAAAAGTATTCCTGCCAATCTGCATATAATATACAAGTTCGTCCGCCATTAAATCTATAAAACTACCTAATGGTGGGTATTAAACACTATTCCGGTCAATTAAAAATGTGAATCTATGGGTATTTTTTAAAGCAATGCCCGTTCCCCTAACCACCGCACGCAAAGGATCGTCAGCAATATGTACCGCGAGTTTAGTTTTTTGGGAAAGTCGTATATCCAGCCCCCGGAGGAGTGCACCCCCACCGGTAAGGTAAAGTCCCGTTTTAAAAATATCGGAAGCCAACTCAGGGGGAGTAGTTTCCAATGCTTTTAAAACCGCATCTTCTACTTTCGAAATAGACTTGTCAAGTGCATGAGCTATTTCCTGATAAGAAACAGTGATTTGCTTGGGAATCCCCGTCATGAGATCCCGACCATTGACCGCATAATCCTCTGGCGGGTTTTCTAACTCATGAAGTGCAGAACCAACGTGAATTTTTATTTGTTCGGAGGTACGTTCTCCGATCAGCATATTGTGTTGGCGTTTCATGTAATTCATAATATCCATGGTAAATTCATCTCCGGCAGTGCGGATAGATTGATCACAGACAATTCCAGAAAGGGCAATGACTGCAATTTCTGTCGTTCCTCCTCCTATATCAATAACCATGTTTCCAATGGGTTCTTCCACGTCCAGGCCTATCCCAAGTGCGGCAGCCATTGGTTCGTGTATCAGGTAAGTCTCCTTGGAGTCAACGTTGTCAGCAGAATCAAAAACGGCTCTTTTCTCAACTTCCGTAATACCGGAAGGAATGCAGATGACCATTTTCATATGCGTGAAAAACTTCCGGCGGGTGCCCGTCATTTTGATTAGTCCTTCAATCAAACTTTCTGCTGCCGTGAAATCGGCAATTACTCCATCTTTTAACGGGCGAACGGTTTTGATGTTTTCATGCGTCTTTTCGTGCATCTGCATTGCCTTTTTTCCAACAGCAATGACCTGATTAGTCCTTCTGTTGATAGCAACGATTGAAGGTTCATCTACCACCACTTTCCCATCCATGATAATCAGCGTATTCGCCGTTCCCAAATCGATAGCAAGTTCTTGCGTAAAAAAATTGAATAGTTTCATTAATTTATTATCCCTTTAGCCCTAATTATTAGGAGAATATTTCAAATTTCAGGATTTGAAGAGAGAAAAAAGAATGGTTTTGACATCTCACATTCCAACCCCGGTATGTTTAATTAAAATTCAGCTATAAAACTCTGGACTCCTCTTTTGTTTTCTACCACAAAAGAAAACAAAATTTGTGTAAAAAAGGAAAAAACAATTTAGAATCAATCTTTGGACGATATATATTATACGAAAGTAATCCTTTTTATCAACTATTATTGAGATTATTACCCGACTATCACTTCCCATAAATCTTCCGGCTTGAAATATTTTTTAGCAAGAGACTGAATCTCCTCCGGGGAAATCGTTTTTATGGTTTGCACCAGACTATCAAAAGCCTCCGTTGATAAATCTTCTATTACCATCGTTTTGATCACTTCTCCAATATTAAACGGCCCGTCGAGCATCGTTAATAAATTGCCGAGCAAATAATTTCGAACCATCTGAAGCTCTTGCTCTTCTACATATTCATTTTGCAAAAGATAGATTTCTTTATAGATTTCCTCTTTTGTGGCTTCGGCAAATTCGTTACCAACTTCTGTTCCAATATAAAAGCAGCCATCCTCGTGCATCGTGTCAATGGCAGAATATATGTTGTAGGTATACCCTTTGTCTTCCCGGATATTGTTCATCAATCGTGATCCGAAATATCCTCCTAAAATGGTATTGACCAGATACATCCCGTTATAATCCTCATGCTTGCGATTAAATAATTTTCGGCCAATTCTGATCGCAGTTTGTACATTATCAGCATGCGGAATTTTTACTTTAGCTGCCGTGGGAATCTCTTTGGGGAAAAAGTTGAGCATGGATTTCCCTTGCGGCATTTCTTTGCCCAGATACTGGTTGAGAAGCCCGATGATTTCCGGAGAAGACTTTCCACTTATAAAAATAGAACAATTATCTTTTGTATAGTTTTTTTGATGATGATCGAGCAAGTCTTTACGGGATAAGAAGTCATAAGTTTCCGGGAAGCTATTATAACCATAAGGATGGTCAGCGCCGAAAATAAACTCTGTTATCTTTCTATAGGCGACGACATCGTTTTTCTGTAAGTCGACCTGCAGGCTCTGCTTGCTCTTTTTAATGTATGCCTCCAACTCATCCTGAGGAAAAACAGGTGTTTTGATGGCCTCTGCCGCTAATGGCAACAATTGTTCAAAATGTCTGTTGAGGCTGTAAAGTACAATGTTAGACGTGTCCAGGTTGTAAGGCGTCCCCAGCGTACCCCCATAAAAATCTATAGTTTCAGAAATCTCTGCAGAACTACGATGAACAGAACCTTCTTTGATTAAGCTAGCCGTTGCGCGAGCAGCTAATTTTTTTTGTTCATAAGGCCTGCCTGCATGAAATACGACCTCTATTTTTATTATTTCCTGCGTCCCTTTATTGATTTCATACACGGGTATGCCATTGTCCAGAAAGTATTTATTCGGGCTTGGCAGATCGATCTGTTCAATCTGATTGATTAAAGGTGCGTTGCGTCTGTCAGGCATTATTGATGTTTTAAAAAACCGTACAAAGGTATAAATTAAAAAGCATTTTGGTCATAACCCGACCAAAGAAAAAAGAATAAAGAAAAAGGAAGCAGACTAAAACGCTGGTGTGTTCCAGAATATTAGACTGGAGGGCTCGAAAACCATTATTTTCGAGAAGAAAGGTGATTTCTCTGTAATTTAAAGTTATCAACATATTGTTAATATTTTGTAGTATAAAAATTGATAAGAAGGTGTACTTTTGTACTTCTAATCATTAAAGAAAAACCGTATATAATGAAATTTAGCGTTTCCTCTTCTGACCTTTTAAAGCAGCTCCAAATTGCAGGAGGTGCAATTGGATCGAATCCTGTGTTACCGATTTTAGAAGATTTTTTATTTTCAGTAAGTAATAATAAACTTACTATTTCCGCTACTGATCTGGAGACTTCTATCATCACTGAAATAGAAGTGATGTCCGATGGCGATGGGCTAGTCGCTGTCCCTGCCAGGATATTATTAGATACCCTCAAAGAACTCCCCCAGCAACCGATTACTTTCAATGTCAATGATGAAAAACATGGAATAGAGATTACCTCTGCCTATGGAAAATATAAATTAGCCGGGGAAAACGGTCAGGACTTTCCAAAAATTCCTGAAGCGGAAGAGACCGACACCATAAAATTTCAGGCTCCGGCTCTTGCCCAAGCGATCAGCAAGACACTTTTCGCTACCAGTAACGATGAACTTCGTCCGGCAATGACAGGTGTATATTTTCAGGTAGATTTTAGTAAACTAACTTTTGTAGCCACAGATGCTCACAAATTAGTGAAGTACACTTTTACAGATATTACCAGTGAAGTATCGACTTCTTTTATTGTTCCCAAAAAAGCCCTCAATCTATTGAAAGGGGCACTGCCTTCCGGAGATGAAGTCACGCTTTCTTTTAATAAGTCCAATGCTTTTTTCTCTTTTAATAATGTCAAGCTCATCTGTCGATTGATAGATGCTAAATATCCGGATTATAATGCGGTGATTCCTGTCGATAACCCACATCTCCTGACTTCAAGCAGAACCGATTTAATGAACTCCTTGAAACGGATTGCCATCTATGCGAATAAAACGACCAACCAGGTTATTCTAAATGTCAACGATGGTAGTTTGACGGTCTCGGCTCAGGATTTGGATTTCTCCAATGAAGCTACCGAACAACTGACCTGTACTTATACCGGCGAACCCCTCACAATTGGTTTTAATGCCAAATTTTTGATTGAAATGCTTAATGTATTGGAAAGTGATGAAATTAAAATGGAACTTTCCACACCAACTAAGGCAGGTATTCTTTTGCCGGTAGAACCAAATGAAGGAGAAGAAATCCTTATGCTGGTGATGCCCGTAATGCTTAGCAATTAACGGAGATTGTAAAATCCTATTAAAAAGAGGCGCTATTTTGAATAAAAGCGCCTCTTTTTTATTACTTTAAAGGTGCCCTACCAAACCGGATCGTATGAAAGTCTTCTTTTTTCTTTTTCTACTTTTAGTTTCCTTTTCTGCCTGCAGGAACACAAGTAATCCTCCGGAGCAGCAAATCCCACTGTCCAATACTCCGATTGAAGTCGCTCAAGAATGGGTGGAGGCTTTTTATAAAGATGATTTTTCAAAAGCGGTAATGCTCGGAACTGATATTACCCGAATGATGATTGATTCTGTGAAAAAAGAAATGCAAACAAATGCCCCTTTTATACCGTTTACCATATCTGAAATGGCTTGTGAACTATCTGGCGATTCGGCGATGTGTACCTACATTTACCAGGAAGAAGAAGACCGGTTTGATGAGCACGTAAATCTGATAAATGTCAAGGGGCAATGGTTGGTCAATGAGTCCTGGAATAATTCGTCAGAATTCGAAGAGGAGTTAGATCTGATACAGAAAGACCAGGAAAAGCTATTGGAGAAAGAAGCTGTTTTTGAAAAGGAATAAGTATAAAAATAACTTAATGAAAATAGGCTTATTTTTTGGATCTTTTAATCCGGTACATATTGGCCATATGATTATCGCCAACTATATGGCTACACAAACGCCACTGGATCAAGTTTGGTTTGTGGTCTCTCCTCAGAACCCTCTTAAATCCAGTAAAGGTCTGGCAAGGGATTATGATCGTTTACACCTGGTACGCCTGGCTATAGGGGATAATCCAAGGGTCAAAGCATCCAATATCGAATTTAAACTACCGAAACCTTCCTATACTATTGATACCCTTATTTACCTTCGGGAAAAACATCGGGAGCATGAGTTTGTCCTCATCATGGGAGGTGATAATCTTGGCTCTTTTCATAAGTGGAAAAATTATGAAATTATCCTGAGAGATTATGAAATCTATGTGTACAAACGCCCCTCTTATGACATGGGAGAACTGGAAAACCACCCGAAAATTCAGGTTTTTGAAGCGCCATTGATGCAGATTTCTGCCAGCTATATCCGCAATTGTATCAGAGAAGGATTCTCTATTCAGTATCTTGTAACTGACGAGGTCTTTGATTATCTGAATAGTAGTACGCTGTACAAATAAAAAATTGGCCATTTGGACTTCCAAAACGACTGGTTTCCTATTATTTTTGTCTATCCCTGTACCATAGCTGACACTCTTGATTTAAAAATAAACCAAAAACAATAATACCTTTGTCACCAGGGTTAATCTATCAGCTTTTCTCTGCTACATCCAGAGAATTTTAGAACAAACGTTAAAAATTTAATCTGATGCGCAAAAAGCAACTCACACTATACCTTCTTTTATTCGCAACTATCTTATCTGCGCAGTCTGATTTAAAAATCGGACAATGGAAATCACATTTACCTTATTTCCTGGGGCGCTCAATTACCCAAAGTGAAACGACCGTTTATTATGCTGCCCCCTGGTCTATTTTTATGATAGAAAAAGAGGAAAATTCTATCCAGTTTATGAGTAAAGTAGAGGGATTGTCTGATGTATCAATGGGTATAATAAAATATGCCCCTGCTCACGAAACACTTATAGCAACCTACCAAAA
>JBLHJZ010000258.1:0-6907 GCA_047619515.1 Saprospiraceae bacterium
AGCCATATTTCATGTCTAAGGTAGTAATTTATTTATCACTAAGTCCTTACCGCTTATCCTATCTCTAAATATTGTCCTATCCTTGTCATAGCAACCAACATTTTGAATATAATATGAATTAGATCGCTTAAACGCTTACTTTTAGGCACCTTATTAACTATCAAAACTTAACGCTATGCGAAAAAACTTTACTTTCTTATGCTTTATTATGGTCTTCTTATCCTCAAATCTTTCCGCTCAGCGTCTCTCCTATGTATTGGGAGATGTCCTGGTAAAAATACCCGCTGAGATTTCAATTCAGGAGGTGGTAAAAGATCTTCAGATATACCGCGGAAAAGCCACTCAGCTGGAAGTACTACAGGAAACTTCGACTGAATTAAATATCTGGTTACTCCACTTTGATCATAATCACATTAATGAAAATTACTTCCTCCACGAGATTAGCCTGCATAGAAATGTGGAAACCGTTCAATTTAATCACTTGATCAGCCTTAGGCAGGTAATACCTGATGACCCTAGTTTTAATCAACAATGGCAATGGGTGAATACTGGCCAGACTGGAGGTACTAATGATGCAGACATAGATGCTGATCTGGCCTGGGACTTGACCACTGGTGGTACGATGGCTAACGGTCACGAGGTTGTGGTTTGTGTAGTAGAGGCAGCAAACCGGAATCACCCGGATCTTCAGGGAAACCTCTGGTTCAATGAAGCGGAAATTCCGAATAATGGAATTGATGATGATAATAATGGCTACATAGATGATATTGGTGGATGGAATGCTTCGAATAATTCTCCCAATATCCCCAGTGCTAATCACGGAACGGCAGTATCAGGTATGATCGGAGCGGTTGGCAATAATTCGCTTGGGGTCACTGGTGTCAACTGGAATGTCAAAATAATGCACTCGGTAGTGGGTGGATTGTCAGAATCAAATGTGATAGCGGCTTATAATTACCCGCTGGTCATGCGAAAACGATTCAATGATACGAATGGCGCAGAAGGTGCATTTGTGGTTGCAACCAATTCTTCCTGGGGAATTGATTTCGGTCAACCTGATGACTCTCCGCTCTGGTGTGCCTTTTATGATAGCCTTGGAGTACACGGTATTCTGAGTTGTGGGGCGACCTCTAATCAGGAACTCGATATTGATCAGGTTGGTGATCTGCCAACTGCCTGCCCCAGTGAATTTATGGTTTCGGTCACGGCAACGAATAATGATGATGTCCGCGATTTTGCAGGATATGGTATTACACAGGTTGATTTGGGCGCTCCGGGTTCCAATATTTATACCCTAAATGAAAATGGTTATTCCAATACCAGCGGGACTTCTTTTGCTTCTCCGCTCACTGCCGGAGTGATCGCATTTCTATATTCCGCTCCTTGTCCCGAAATAGCAGCCTACGCCCTACAAGATCCGGCAGGAGCTGCTTTGCAAATCAGAGATTATATTTTTAACGGTGTTGACCCGATTCCAAACCTGACCAATGAAGTAGCCACAGGCGGTAGAATAAACATGTATAATAGTATTCTTTTATTGCTGGAAAATTGTGGGCCATGTCCGACTCCCTCTGCACTAAGTAGCAGTAATGTCATTGACACCTCCGCTACTTTGAGTTGGTTTAATTCTGATTCGGCATTGGTACTGGATATCCGGTACAGATTATTAGGGGATACCATTTGGACTTTTCAGGACAGTGTACCTAATCCCTATATTTTGGGTGGACTTTTGGCTTGTCAGGATTATGAATATCAGATTGAATCGACCTGTGTGGATACCATGAGTGCCTTTTCTAATAGTCAACTTTTTAGTACAGATGGCTGTTGTTCGTTTCCTGAAGATATCAATGCCATTGCTGATGGTCAAAATATAAATTTCAGCTGGCAATCAGTGTATGCTGCTCAAAATTATAACTTAAGGTATCGCGAAGAAGGGGAGCCGGATTGGATAGATACAATAGTCGGAACAGAAAATTTCGCACTCCAGGATCTTGGATTCTGCAAACGTTTCGAATTACAAGTCGAAACTACTTGTGGCCCTGATTCTACGAGCGGGTATTCGGATTTAATTACTTTTGAAACCGAATGTCTGTGTGTAACTCCGGAGAATATTGATACCACATCGGTAACTGTGGTGAATGCAAATATTGGATGGGATATAACTGACCTGGCGGAAGGATATAATATTCGGTATAAAGTTTTAGGCACTATAAACTGGACTATATTGGAGGTCGAAAATCCAGCAGCATTCCTGGATACGCTTCAATCTTGTACAAATTATCAATATCAGGTTCGTTCCAATTGTCCGACGGTCAGTAGTGCCTACTCCGGCACCAAAATTTTCAGGACTGCTTGTCTCGTAAGTACAGAAGAATTGTTATCTGTCAATAGCTGGAAAGTTTATCCAAACCCCTTTGAGACGGATTTTAATATACTGTTGAACCTCGAAGATAGTCAGGATTTAGAGCTTGAGATCTATACGGTTACAGGTATTAGCGTTTATCAACGATCGATAAAAAATCTAAATACCGGCACTAACATATTCACTATCAATGACTTAAAAACATTCAACCCAGGTGTATTTTTTATAAAAATATCAAATAGTGAAGGAAGTTTAATCAGACGAATTATCAAAAAATAATTAGCTGAATTCTACTCATTTTCAGGCAGGCTTTGGCAATCTTTTGTCAAAGCCTGTTTCCGTTTGTTCAACATTCCGGGTTTTAAATTTTCTATTCGATGTATATTTCCTAATTTGTGCCTATAAACAAGATTAAACCTTTGATTATGAATCGCATAACTTACTTGACTCTTTTTACCAGCCTTTTGGCTTTTCTAAGTTTTCAAATGACCTGTAATGATGTCCTTGTCCCTGGCACTGATGTCGTTGACGCTGTCTGTATCGACAGATCCAAAATTGATCCCAAAAAAGGATGTCCAAGAGATTATACGCCGGTATGTGGCTGTGATGGTAAAACTTATTCCAATGTCTGTACTGCTGAAAAAAATGGGGTGACCTCCTGGACTGAAGGAGCTTGTTGTATAGACCCTGCTAAGATTTCAAGAAGGCCTTGTCCTGAGATTTATCAACCAGTCTGTGGCTGTGATGGAAACACCTATGGCAATGAATGCGAAGCCCAAAATCAGGGACTTGCTTCCTGGACGCCCGGCAAATGTCAGGACACTGATAAGTGTATCGACCCCTCAAAAATAGATCCTTCTGCGATCTGTACTAAAATTTATCAACCGGTTTGTGGTTGTGATGGTAAAACTTATGGCAATGCCTGTGAAGCGGAAAAAGCCGGGGTGACCAGGACGGAACCGGGGAAGTGTAACTAGATCAGGCAGTTAAGTGGTTAAGCCTATATTACAAACCATTTTTTCATACAGTCAATATTAGAATATGACTGTCAATTAATCAACGAAGATTAACTATAATAGAAATTGAAGAAAATAATATTAAAAAAAGGAAAAGAGGCTTCGGTTTTGCGATTTCATCCCTGGATATTTTCAGGAGCTATTTATTCAAAACCTGAGGACATTGAAGATGGCGATCCGGTGGAAGTGTATAGTGCCGGGGATCAATACCTCGCAAGCGGGCATTACCAGAATGGCAGTATCATGGTACGGATTTGTACTTTCGAAAAGACCAATCTCAAACAAAATTTTTGGACCAGGAAAATTCAGAAAGCTTTCCAGGTTCGACAGCTTTTGAATCTTGCGCAAAGTGGCACCAACTGCTATCGGCTTATTCATGGCGAAGGAGATGGTTTGCCCGGTTTGATCATTGATATTTATGATAAAACAGCGGTGGTGCAGTGTCATTCTATTGGGATGTATTATGAACGGGAGAAGATTGCCCAAGCACTACAGTTAGTATTCGGAGAAGCTTTAAATGCTATTTATGATAAAAGCACAACGTCTCTTCCTCCTGCCTTTGCCGCTACAATCCAAAATGATTATTTACTGGGGAACGGAGAAGACTCCGTCGTGATGGAATATAATCATCAATTTTCGGTCAACTGGATTACCGGCCAGAAAACAGGTTTCTTTCTGGATCAAAGGGAGAATAGAAATCTACTCGCTCATTATGCTACCGGGAAAAAAGTATTAAACGCTTTCTGTTATTCCGGTGGTTTTTCTATCTATGCCCTCAAGGCTGGTGCCCAGCTTGTACACTCCGTGGATGTCTCCCAAAAAGCAATGGATCTCACCGACCAGAATATCCAGATCAATGCCCCTTATGAAGGTACGCATCAGTCCTTTACCTCGGATGTCATGACTTTTCTAAAAGAATCCGAAACGGAATATGACCTTATGATAGTCGATCCTCCAGCATTTGCCAAAAGCATTAGCAAGCGCCATAATGCGGTACAAGGTTATAAAAGGCTTAATAGTCTCGCTCTTCAAAAAATTGGAAAGAACAGTCTTTTATTTACTTTCTCCTGCTCGCAGGTCGTCGATGAAAAACTTTTTTATAATACCATTGTAGCCGCTGCGATTGAAGCAAACCGAAAAGTCAGCGTACTACATCGCCTTACGCAGCCTGCAGATCATCCGGTGAGCTTGTTTCACCCGGAAGGGTCTTATTTGAAGGGGCTCGTATTGTATGTGGAATAATTGGATTTTGGATTTTGGATTTTGGATTTTGGATTTTGGATTTTAAAATAAGAATGAGGAATTAAACATTGTGCTTAATCCCTCATTCTTAAATATTAATTCCTAAATCCTAAAAAGGGCAGCCCACACAGACATCCAACCGCGGATTCAAATTTGGTCTGGAATTTTCAATAAAATCAGCATCGCCGATTTTTCCAACCACCCTGAATTCTGTCCTTCGATTAAGCTGATGCTCTTCCTCACTACAAGGAATCAGGTTTTTACAATTATTGACATTCACAGATTCACCATAACCGACAGGTACTAATCGCTCTCTTGAGACGCCTTTATTAGTTAACCAGCGTACGACAGACTCCGCTCGTCTTTGTGATAAACGAGTATTATAACGGTACGATCCTCTCGAATCGGTATGTGATCCGATCTCTACGATATATTGTGGATTATCAACCAACATTGTCAGTAGTTTATTCATTTCTGATTCAGCATCCTCCCGGATAAACGATTGATTGAAATCGTAGTAGATGTGCACAAGATATGGGATAGGCTCATTTTCTATTAGGTCTTTGGTACCTGGGCCCGCAATTTGTTCACCACGTTTTGAACCCTTTTCACTTTCCTCACTTGGAGGAATAGTGGGATCGGGAGTGATAGGATCGCTAGTTTTATTCTTGATATTACCTGCTAAAGGGCCTGAAACCTTAATAGGTTGCAGGTTCAAATTCACCTGCAAGGTCATAGACTCCGTCAAGCCTCTGGTACACTGATCTGTTGCGATAGCTGCCAGGTAATCGTCTTTAGTACCTTTCAAGGTATAGCAGCAATCTTCTTTTAATAAAAAAGAAAAGACACCGGAATCATCGGTCAACAGCGTTTGCTCCTCATCATCACAATCATTAGTCAAGACCAACATCACCCCATCTAAAGGAAGCAATGACAAGGCGTCAAATACAGCACCCTCCAAAGCAAATTCAATAGCACGACTCAAGGGTATTTCCACCAAAACTTCTTCTCCGACCGGAATATCTTTGGTACAGCCGTCTTTTGCATTTTCTGCATATTCTTCTTTGCTCGCTGAAAAAGTACAGCATACATTCATTTTTTGATCAAAAGTCACATAACCATCAGCAGCGGTCATCATCGTATCTCCAGAACATCCGTTGATCACCATAGCTCCCTCGATAGGCTCTTTGGTATTTTCATCAAACACCAATACTTTTACAGGAGAAGCCATTTTACGGAAAGAATAAACGTCATCACGACCAACTCCGCCATCGCGGTCAGAAGACAAATACCCACAGGTGCCTTCTTCATTGAAGATTATTCCAAAATCGTCGGAAATGGTATTCATCGGATAGCCAAGGTTTTCAATAGACCCCCATGAACCTCCTTCCTGTTGATCCATATAATAGATATCCAAACCACCTAAACCGATATGCCCGTCAGAAACGAAATATAACCGGGTAGAACCCTGGTGAAAATAAGGAAAAATTTCACTGCCTTCCGTATTGATAGAAGGCCCCATATTCATAGGCGGCCCCCATCTGCCCTCTCCTTTTTCAGAATAATATAAATCCATTCCACCAAAACCTCCAGGCATGTCAGAAGCAAAATATAAAATATTTCCATCACCGGATAGCGTCGGGTGAGCTACTGAGTATTCATCAGAATTAAAAGGTAAGCTGTTTAAATCTCCTACTTTGCCCTCTTTACTGATTTCGCCATAGTATACTTTCAACTTTATAAACCCTTCATCGCTTTTGCCTACTTTACCGTCGTCATAATTATTTCGGGTAAAATAGATCTGCCCTTGATTAGCGGTAAAAGCAGCAGCAGCATCATGGTATTTTGAGTTTAATTCTTTTGAAAATTTTTCCGGCTGTCCGTACATATAATCACCACAGGCATCATCTTTATCTACCGGCTCCGCTTTTAGGAAATATAATTCCAAAAACGGATTACCCGTCCAGCCAGAAGTCCTTTTGATCGCTGTACCTTTATCCCGTTCAGAAGCAAAAACAAGTCCTTTGCCATAATAAACCGGGCCAAAATCATCCAGATTAGAATTGAAATCCAGGTTTTTTATATCGTAAATCCCGGCGTTCTTAGTTCTCAACTCCTGCTCGTAATCGCAAGCTTTCAATAAATATTGACCTCTCATGTCTTCCGGGACTTCCGCTACATATTTTTCATACCACTCTTTGGCAAGATCACATTTCCCGTTCCGTTGAAGCATCTGACCATAGTATAGTTTATGGAAAGATTTTGACTCCGGAAGGCGGACGACCTG
>JBLHJZ010000259.1:0-6896 GCA_047619515.1 Saprospiraceae bacterium
CTATAGCATGTTGGAAGGGCGAAAAACTAGGTCTGTGGTTAACAGAATTTTTGAGTGTTGCCCATAAGTTTGATTTTCCCGTACATCGGCCTTACCAGGATTTGAGCAAAGCTCAGCAAAAGTTGCTCTGGAAAGGCAACCAGTATTTCCATGGTATTGATGATTTCTTCAGCGAGTTGGAGGAGAAGACTTATAAAATTCAAAACAGGGTGATGCTCGCCCGTTACCGGGGAAAGACTACCTGCACGGAATGTGATGGTGCGCGACTCAGAAAAGAGGCTACTTATATCAAGGTCAACGGGAAACCCATTACCGATCTCGTCGATGTCCCCATTGATGAGCTTTCCGCTTTTTTTGAAAATATGGATGTCTCCGAAAATGATGCTACTATAGCAAAAAGAATTATCCTTGAAGTAACCAACCGCCTGCAATTCATGTGTGACGTTGGACTAGGTTACCTCACCGTTGGGAGACTGTCTTCAACACTCAGTGGCGGTGAAACACAACGCATCAATTTGACGCGTACTTTGGGGAGTAACCTGACTAGCTCGCTATACATCCTGGATGAACCCAGTGTCGGATTGCACCCGAGAGATACCAATCGCTTGGTAAAAGTTTTGAAAACACTCAGGGATCTGGGCAATACTGTCGTTGTCGTGGAGCATGAAGAAGACATTATCAAAGCGGCAGATTATCTGATTGATATAGGACCGGCAGCAGGTATTCATGGGGGAGAAGTCGTATTCGCCGGACCGTATAAGGATATTTATAAAATAGCTAATGACAGCCTGACACCACAATATATGAGTGGCCGGATGGGCATCGCCCTGCCAAAGACCAGAAGGAAGTATGTTAACAAAATTCAGATCAAAGGTGCTACTCAACATAATCTGCAAAATGTCGATGCGACGATTCCTTTAAACACATTGATCGTAGTCAGTGGCGTATCCGGAAGTGGAAAAACAACACTGGTCAAACATATTTTATACCCGGCTTTGAAAAAACACTTTGGAGAAGCTTTCAAAGTAGCGCCCGGACATCACACCGGTATTGAAGGAGATTTGGATCAACTGACGCAGGTCGAAATGGTGAACCAAAGACCTATTGGAAAATCAAGTCGATCTAACCCGGTGACTTATGTTAAAGCTTATGATGCTATCCGAACTTTGATGACCAACCAGCAGCTTTCAAAAATCAGAGGATTTAAACCCAAACATTTTTCCTTCAACGTAGATGGTGGTCGTTGTGATACCTGCAAAGGGGAAGGTGAACAGGTTATCGAAATGCAGTTCCTGGCTGATGTTCGATTGGAATGTGAAGATTGCAGAGGGCAACGTTTTAACCAGGATGTCCTGGATGTCCGATACAATGATAAAAACATTCATGAAATTTTGAATTTGAGCGTTGATGAAGCCCTCGATTTTTTTGAGGGAGTCAAAGAGGTGATTACTAAAATCAAACCGCTGAGTAATGTAGGACTAGGCTATATCAAACTGGGGCAGTCTTCCAGTACCCTTTCCGGTGGTGAAGCACAACGGGTAAAACTCGCCAGCTTTCTCAATAAAGAACGGGTGACTGAAAAAATTCTATTTATCTTTGACGAACCGACAACGGGACTTCATTTTCATGATATAAATAAACTACTCATAGCGCTGAATGCGCTGGTCGAAAAAGGGCATACCGTCCTGGTCGTAGAGCACAATATGGAAGTCATTAAATGTGCAGACTGGGTGATTGACCTTGGGCCAGGTGGCGGAAAAGAAGGCGGAAAACTTGTCTATGAAGGGCGGCCGGAGGATTTGGCGAAAGTGAAGGGGTCATATACCGGGCAGTATTTGATGGGAAAACTTTGAGTATAAAACCAAAAGACCTGTTAGGTTTCCAAAACCTACTAGGCCTAGGCAGGCTTATTTTATAGCGATTTTCTCCCGATTATAAATTGAATCTCCTCTTTTCCTATCTTTACATTATTTAATAACCATTCAACATGACTTGCACTATGTATCGCAAATACTATATCTTCTTGTTCTCAATAACTTTTTTCTTAGCTTGTACTGATCCTTCCGGGACTTCAAATACTGATATTGACCAATCTGAAAAAGAGGTCAGTCCTATGCAGAAAAAACTCAACAAATATGTCAATGTAAAACTGACCACGGACATGAATGTTCTGTCCTTAAATCAAAAAAAAATGATTCCCCTTCTCATCGAAGCAGCAGACATTATGAATGAACTATTTTGGTATGAAGCTTATGGAAACAAGGATGACTTATTAGGAACAATTGAAGATTCGCTTACCCGAAAATTTGTCGAATATAATTACGGTCCCTGGGATCGGCTGGATGGCAATAAGTCTTTTGTTGAAGGCATTGGTGAAAAACCAGCTGGTGCCAACTACTATCCTGTCGATATGACAAAAGAGGAATTTAAAGCAGAGAAGCTACCTGGCAAGGAAGGCTTATATAACTTTATTCGACGTGGAAATAGTGAAAAACTAATGGTAATTTCTTTTCACAGGCAATTTGAAGTCCAATATCAGAAAGTTGCTAAACTTTTACGGGAAGCTGCTTCATTTGCAGACGATGAAGGTTTGAACAATTATTTGAAAGCAAGAGCAGATGCCTTGATGACCGATGATTATCAAAAGAGCGACCTTGCCTGGTTGGACATGAAAACCAATACCATAGATTGTGTCATCGGCCCAATCGAAACGTACGAGGATCAACTCTATGGTTATAAAGCAGCACATGAAGCTTATGTATTGGTCAAAGATATGCAATGGAGCGAGCGGCTAAAAAAATACGCTGCTTTCTTACCAGAGCTTCAGCAAGGTATCCCTGTGCCCGCTAAATATAAACAGGAAAAACCTGGAAGCGATACCGAACTAAATGCTTATGACGTGATTTATTATGCTGGAGATTGTAATGCCGGTAGTAAAACCATCGCTATCAATTTACCGAACGATGAGGAAGTCCAGTTGAAAAAAGGTACCCGTCGCCTGCAACTAAAAAATGCGATGCGCGCTAAATTCGATAAGATTTTGCTACCAATTGCAGATGTTTTAATAGCAGAAGACCAACGTAGTCATATCACTTTTGATGCCTTCTTTTCCAATATCATGTTCCATGAAGTCGCTCATGGTTTGGGTATCAAAAATACCATCAATGGAAACGGAACGGTTCGCCAGGCATTGAAAGAACATTCTGCTGCACTCGAAGAGGGAAAGGCAGATATTCTTGGTTTGTATATGATCAATCAATTACATAAAAGAGGAGAGATTGAAGGCGATATCAATGATTATTATGTGACTTTTATGGCAGGTATTTTCAGGTCAGTACGCTTCGGAGCGAGTAGCGCACATGGTAGAGCTAATATGATTCGATTTAATTTCTTTAAAGAAAAAGGTGCTTTTGAAAGAGATGAAACCTCTGGGAAATATCGTGTCAATTTCGAAAATTTTCAAAAAGCTACTGATGCGCTTTCAGAATTGATCCTCACGCTTCAAGGCGATGGCGATTATAAGGGTGTAGCAGCTCTCGTTGCAGAAAAAGGAATTATCGGCGAGCAATTGCAAGCGGATCTTGACCGATTGACAGCAGCGAATATTCCAGTGGATGTGATTTTTGAGCAGGGCTTGAAAGTACTGGGATTGTAAATTAAGGTGGACAAACCTGGTAGGTTTTTGAAAACCTACCAGGTTTAAACCTAGCCTCACTAAGAACAACCTTCTATGGTTTGAAAGCCGGAAAGGTTTACCCCAAATAAAAATCGGTCATGTCAACAAATCAAAAAAAACTAACGGCTATCCTAATCACTTCTTTGCTTTTAGCAAGCATTGTTGTTTATGCTTTTAATCAAAAAATGGAACCAGTAACCAAAGGCCCAGAAAATGGATCGCTGATCGTAATCGGTGGAGCAGCGAAGGCAGCTATCTTTTATGAAAAATTTGCAGAACTGGCAGGAGGCTTTGACAGCGAAATCGTTTTGATCCCGACAGCGGCAGGAGAAGAATACCTAAGCCAAGACCCAGGTTTTGAAAATCTAAAAACCCAATTCTCCAATAAAGGGTTTACAAAAATATCCGTTTTACACACCACCGATCCTAAAGAAGCCAATGATCCCGATTTTTATAAAGCCCTCGAAACCGCAACCGGTGTATGGATTACCGGAGGCCGCCAATGGAGATTGGCAGATAGTTATCTCGGCACCAAAACTTTGGAAACACTCAAAGGTGTTTTAGTTCGTGGCGGTGTGATTTCCGGATCGTCCGCCGGAGCTACCATTCAAGGATCCTACCTCGCTCGTGGCGATACCAAAACCAATACCATCATGATGGGTGATCATGAAGAAGGTTTTGGATTTATTTCCAATATCGCCATCGATCAACATCTTTTGAAACGCAATCGACAATTTGACATTTTTGATATTCTGGATAACCGCCCTGAGTTATTAGGTATTGGACTGGATGAAAATACGGGGGTTCTGGTCCGGGGAAATCAATTCGAAGTGATCGGCGAAAGTTATGTCGCCATCTATGATGGTAAGATGTGGTCTGATGATACACAAGCGTATCGAGAATTGCCAATAGGGAGCAGGGAGTTTTATTTTTTGAATGCGGGGATGCGGTATGATATGGCGAAACGAGAGAAGGTATTGAAAAATTAGATTCCGAGAGAAAGAAAAGTGAATCATATAGGTATTTAAATAAACTTTATTCGGTACTTCGACTTTCCTTCAACGTTGTTCGGGACAGGACTCAGTACAAGCATTTGTAGCCGCTCGGACGGACAAAAACTTTTGGAATAGAGCCTATTTAAGGCTCACTAACCATGTTTTTAATATTTTATCATCAATCGTTAACAGGGTTTCCATATTTTAGTTATTTTTAATATATATACTACTTACGCACTAAGTTTTGTAGAGAATAAAACGCTAGAAGGTTCTCTGTTTACGTGTTTCAGGTATAATAGCTAATTTCTATAAACAACCTAATACCGCCATTTTTTTATGTTAACGAATATCTTATTAATTGTCTTTCTTAGTATTTTTGTATTAACCGCACTTCTCACACTTGCCAGCCTTCCTGGATGGATTGAGATTCCAGAAAAATATAGGTCTCAATTATTTAAAGCTTTACTACTAGAAGTGGTCGGCGCTGTGATAATTTTATTCAGTAGTGAGATTTTAAATAAAAAAGAATTAGTATTAGAATTAGAAGATAGGTCTAAAAGTAAAAATTGGATTGCATTGGATTTAGATGAAGGAGCGTTTTTCCAGCCGACAATAGCACTTAAGGAAAAAATTAGTGATGGGCAATATGAAAATTTAAAGGAGAGTACATTTGGTCAACAAATTAAGACAGCAAAAGAGCTTTTACTGAATCAAAAATTGTCCATAAAATACATAGATGAAGATGAAGTCTATCAAATACAGAAAGACAGTATCCATGCATTTGGAAAAATACTCAAACAGAACCTCAAAGCAAGTAATTTTTTCAACAAGCTTAATGACATTAACTTAGGCAATCTTAGCAGAGCTGAATTCACCAAAGATACTTTTTTAGGAGCTACCTGGAGAAGGAAAAAAGCTTTAGATAAAGAAATATTTCCATTTTCAATTGAAGTAAAGGATACAACAATCGGGACTATCTATAAAATATTACAAGCCGATATAAATACTAAAAAACCTAAATTGAAATACACCTCTGCTATTGAACCCGACATTATCGATAGCGGCAACAATAAGCCTATTCACTTTTACAAAGTTGGCTATAATTATTACCTAATCTACTTGGCTAATATTGATAATACTGGAAAAGACAGAGCAGGAAAACGCAAAAAGAAAACTTTTGCCTTTACTGCTTTAAAACTGGAGCCTGATATAAATTAGTATAAATGAATCATTGCTTATGGTACTGTCTGAAGTATTATACAACTTCAAAGTATACCATTTGTCATTTCATCACTTCGCAAAAATCATCTCAAAGTCCTTAAACGATTTAAACTCCACGGCATTTCCGCTAGGATCGAGAAAAAACATCGTCGCCTGCTCGCCCGCCTCGCCTTTGAAGCGGACATAAGGTTCGATGATGAATACGGTACCGTGATCTTTTAGCTTTTGAGCAAGGCTTTCCCATGCGTCCCATTCGAGGATCGCTCCGAAGTGCCGGACAGGAACCTCTTTGCCGTCTACCTGATTCGTTGGATCGCTATCCTTATCATTGTCAACTAAATGCGCGGTAATTTGGCTACCCCAAAAATTAAAGTCAATCCAACGCTCGTCGGTTCGACCTACGCTGCAGCCCAGGAGGTCTTCATAAAAATCACGAGTGGCTTTTAAATCTTTAACTGGGAATGCTAAGTGGAATGGAGTCATTGTTTTTCAAAGTTTAATGCTGTTTAATTTCAGGCTTGGCAAAATAGGATTTTTTGACATAAAGTCAGTCGAAGTGATACCCAAAGTTTCACATAATTTGTTTTGAGGATAGCATGGCATCCTTACATCCGGAGGCAAAGGCTTACAAAAGAGCAGATCAGAATTTAAGTAAAAAATAGGTAGGGTTGACAAAATAATGAATCATACGAGGCTATAGCCCCGATTAAACCCCAATCTGCTCTGTGGAGATTTTATTTAGGAGTCAGCAAAAAATAAGATGCTGATTTCAGGCTAGCGTTTTTGTTGACTGTCTAGGTTGATAATCCGCAGTAATGTCCTTCATTACAAGGATTTCATAACGACGACAGACGACAAAAGATCAGCATCAAATCGGTAAGTTATTATTTACTGAGTCCTTAGTGCAGTGTAAAGTAAATATCGTCCGCTTCTGACTATGCCTTTTCGCCCTACTCTTCGTCTCGTCCTCACCTTCATAGCTAAGGCTATGAGGCTCCGGGCGT
>JBLHJZ010000260.1:0-6890 GCA_047619515.1 Saprospiraceae bacterium
ATGCAGCCAATTCCTGTCCATGATCATGGGATTTGCTTTTACGCACTTTCCCGTTATCGTAATCACTTTCCCGCCATACTTTTCTTTATTGGCTATTAAGTCTGAGATTTTTATGGCTCCTGCTGCAGGCTCAATATTACCAACTTCCAGATCAGCAGCGGCTACCCCGGAAATATCGGCATGCGCTTCTTTCATTGAGGAGCCGCCCTTATTTTTCCAAATATTAGACACCAGGAGAACGGATTTAAAGGTTCGGTCAAATTCTTTGCTATAGAAATTTTTCTGCATCAAACCTCCTTTATAATGATAAAGGTCACCGATTTTGGCGTCACTTCCTGGAATCGCAATCCAGTATTTTTCTCCGTTTTCCTGTACATTTAGGTAGGTATATTGGCTTGTATTTAATACCTCTTCTACCTCTACCTTATGTTCAACGGTATTGACATCCTGGGTTCCGGATACTTCGCTAAGTGCAGAAACATTATTCCCCTCGGAGCTAATCGCTACGCTTTCAATCACTTGTGGTTTTGAGTTGCAGGAGAAGGTAAGAAAGGCTAATAAGATAATGTGGAAAATACTTCTTTGTAAGATTTTCATATTTTGGTTGTTTTTTAAAAATGAACACTACGCAAGAAAGGGATTTCAGCGTGTTCTTTTAGTGACATTTATCAATCTGAGCGGTGATAAATGTCATCTCCAACCTGGGCTAAGTGATAGGACTTAAATTAAGTGTCCGATTTAGAGGCGGCAGATTTAGTGCTAGACGAGTCAAAAAAATAAAGAATAGTCCTTCTATGGCTTATTTTTTTGAGAGCCAGCCCCGAGCCTTCGGCGTGAGCTCAGTCGAACGCTTTTCGAGGGGAAGTATAGTGCAAAATTTGCAAGTATAAAACAGACAGTTATTTGAGACCTGTCCCTAAAGTTATGGATGTTAAAGTTTTTAAAATTTCAATACTATTGATCCTTTGGATTTCTCGCTAATCATCGAAAGGGTGTAAAATCCCTTTTGGAGTTAATAATATTTCGAGTACATTCTGCATTGGAAAAAGGAAATTTAATTATTCTGAAATACCCCAGCCAAGCGTTTCCTGTTTGGCCAACTTGGGTAAAACCTGCGCTGGTTTTTTACATTGCCAGATGCGGATTTTTTCTCCTTTAAAAGTATCTAGTTCTTTTACCAAAGTCGCATTATAGTTTTTCTTATAATAACTCATGGTACGGTCATATTCTTTACAACGCCATTCCAGATAATCCGATTGGATCAGATAAAATTTATCCAGGGAACGAAGGCTTAGCTCTTTTCTATTATGGATGGGAATAAAATTTTTATCCATAGCTGCAAACCAAAAATCAGGGACACCGACTACGGGAAGTGTGTTATCTTTTAATTCCTTTTTGGTGTCTAGGACTAACTTTTCAAAATCATAATTACTATTAAAATAAAAGTGTAAACCATAGTAAAGCCCCATTGTGATAGTCAGTGCGAGGGAGAATTTTTTGAGCATTTTAAGCTGCTCAGCAGTATAGAAGTATAATAGGATAAAAGCAGGGAAAATATACACGAAGTAATTTTTATTTTCTCTATGGGTGATGATGGTAGAAATCAAAAGTACCATCACTAAAATAGTAAGAAAGCGATTACCCTTAAATATTCCCTTTCTAAAATAAATCGTAATTCCCGCAAGGAACAAAGCGAATTCCCAGATACGGGAATACCAGTCATAGTTCATGAAATAATTCAGTATATAATTATTGAGTGGCGTACCCATGTCCCTGTTTTCAGTGATGAGCATGGTCAGTTCCGCTAAAGAAAAATGACTGCCATGAATCGCAAAGTAGTAGCCGATTGCCGTCATTCCTCCCAAGGTAAAATGCAGGAACATTTTCCAAAATGCTTGCTTATTAAAGAGTAAGTCTTCTTTTTTATAAATCGAATAAGCCAGTAAAAAAAACAAGCCTGCTGCTCCCATTATATGCGCTTCAAAAGCAAAGCCGGTAAGAAAAGCTGACAGAAAGTATCGTTTTCGAATAAATAATAATAGCTGTAATGAAATAATAAAAGTCGTAAAAGCTTCCGGTCGGCCGCAGTGAGCTGCAAAGAAAAACGGCGGAAAGATGGGCAAAAAAGCTAAAGTAAGGTTAGCTATATTTTTTGAAAAAGGTAATTGCCTGACCAAATGATACCAAACTATCGCAGTACCCCAGACAAAAGTCGAGTTAACTAAGAAGACATTGCTTTTTGTCCAACCCAGGAGATTGAGTATATTTCCCATGATGAAAGCATAAGTAGCACCAAAATATTGTACGTATCCATTGTCTCCCGGTTCGATAAAAACCAAGTCTTTTGCTATGCCAAGCTTGGTCGTATTCCAGATATTTGAGATTACCCAGGCATCATCAATGTAATAAATATTATAATTGACATTTACGAAAATATAAGCCAATAACCCTAAAAGAACAGGCATCCATAGTTGGAGGTCATTTTCTTCAGTGGGTGTTAATACAGTTGGTTTAACTTTTTTTAATATGGCGAAATACATAGTTTTTATCTTGATGCCTCCCTTTGTTTTCTTAAGGAGAAAAGCGCTATTAGGAAACCCGGAATAGTTTCAGGTTTCTGAAAAGATACACCCCTAAAAGCTAAGCACTGCTTTTGTTTGTTTTAAGCAGTTAAAATCTTCCGGGACTCACAAGTTGTATTGGGATGTATTTGGGAGATTTTTATTAAAGATATTTTTAAAACTCATATTTAAAACCTGTGCTCAATTTGATAAGCTGTAGTTTTTCGTAATCATAGGTGCCTTTTTTTAAAGCAATTTGAGAACTACCTTCGAGCAAAAAACTCCAATATCTATTCAATTCTACTTCGAACCCTATCGTACTCCAAAATGCATTTAGTTCTAAATTTCTGGGCAGTAAATTACCTTGGCTTATGGAGTATTCTACAGAGGACGAAGATAAATAATCATATTCCAATCGCGACTTTTTAGTCCCGCTGGCGATAAGGCCGGCACTTACATATGGAAATAAATGTCGCTGTGGAAATACAATATATTTAAACCCTACAGGAATTTGAAAATAATCAAAATCACCTTGAATTCTTTGTAGAATATCTTCTGCGTTATTAGGTGGTAAATCAGGGAAGCCTCTTAAGGGTTCGGTCTCATCTGGTTCAATATTATTATTGAAATCATTTGAAAAATATTCCACGCCCAAGATCCAGTTAAAACGCTTTCCAATTCCAATTTCCGCATGAGCACTACCCCTCAGGTTAAAACCGTTTCCGCCGAGGTTTAAAGATACAAAGGTACCAGTGGTACCGGAAAGTGCAAAGCGGGTTGGCCTCAATTTATGCAAGTAAAAAGCTAATTGCTTTTTATGTTTTGATTCCAGGAGCGTTATTGCCGGAAGGGCTACCTGTTTTTCTATATTCAAAAGCGTGTATCCAATGAAAGGGATAGTCGGCGAAGCCATTTCCATTCCTGATATTGATGGTGAATTTTCCGCCTGCCCCAAGCCTGGGTTTTCAACAAACGCTTTTCCTTCCTTTTTGATATAGGTTTTATTCAAGCCATAATTCAACAAGGAAATATTAGAAGAATAGGGATTATTGGAAATGGCATACTTGTCAAGATCAAGATCAAGAGAAAATCTACTGAAATCAGGAAAAGGCAGTACCCTGTGTTGGTTGGTGGGATGTCTGCGTACTTGTTTTTGTGTAGACTGCGGCAGACGATCCTGGTTATATTGGGAAATCTGGTTGATCACCACTTTGTTGTAGATGGTGTCATAGATAATCGTGACACGTTTCTCTACAGCGTCGTCCGTTGTTATTTGAGTTTGGGTTTGTAATTGCTGTTCGATGGCAGCAATTTTTTCCATAGCATTATATTGTTTCATGTAAAAAAATCCTGCGAGTCCGGCAGCAATAAGGCTCAGTAATAGTAAAGGCAACCTACCTATAAACCCAAGGAATGGCTTTTTCTCTCCATCATTATCCAATTGGGATTCCATATCTTTCCAGAGCCTTTCATTGAAAGGAAAATCCGGTGGATTATCCATAGCATCCTTTATATGTTCCTCAAAATTATTTTCCATTACTTGCCTTTTTTACATCTTTCATTTTTTCTAAATGTCCTTGAAGCAACTTTCGTGCTTTTGCATAATTGGATCTTGAAGTCCCTACACTTATATTGAGTTGTTCCGCTATCTCCTGGTGTTTGTATCCATCTATTGCGTACAGATTGAAAACTACCCGGTAACCAGGGGACAAAAGCTGAATCACTTTCAACAGGTCTTCATAGAGGAGGCCTTCCCAGGCAGTATTATGATCAACTTCTAAAGATTCGGGTTTTTCAGAGGATATGGTTTTAAGTTTTTTATATTTCCGGTGATAGTCAATCGAAGTATTGATCAGAATACTTCGGAACCATTTTTTAAATTCATTATTTTCATCGTATTGATCTATTTTGGAAAATACTTTGAAGAAGGACTCATTTAAAATTTCTTCTGCCTCTGTTCTAGCACTCGAGTATCGCAAAGCCACGCTCATACCATAGCTAAAAAATAGCTGGTACAACCTCTTTTGAGCAGCCCGGTTACCCTCTCTACACGCAAGGATAATGAGGGAAATGTTATGGTTTGTGTTTTTCAATGTTTTTCAGAGGGTTTTTAACCAATACGCAGGATTTTAAGAAACCGCTGCCTGGCAATAGATTTAATAACACAAGGTATAATAAATACGACGGGTATCATCTACTATTATTGCTTTTGTAGGGTATTCTCTTAAGAATATCTATTAGATTCGTGATAGTATATTAAAATTCAATTTAAGGGTTTAGTATGAAACCAGAACAAATGAGGAATAAGTACTACTTATGGTTACTAATTATGATCATTCTTCACCTTGGAAAAGGAGTATTTGCTCAGCAGCCCAAAGAAAATAATAGCGATGCTTACTTTAATGCTCCTCATGGTTTGATGATCGAATTTTTAAGAAAGCCGGAGGGCGTTTTAATAAAAGATAAGAGACCGGAATACAGTTGGGTTGTTCCGGAAGGAGCGGTTGTTCAATCCGGCTATCAAATATTAGTTGCTTCCTCAACAGAAAATATTGACAATAACATGGGTGATATATGGGATAGTGGCCTGGTAAGGGAAAATAGATCATCAGAAATAGTTCATCAAGGGACGCTTCTAGCATCTGGCAAGACCTACTTTTGGAAAGTTAGAACCCTTGACCGGGACAATAGGCTTTCAAATTATGCGGAGAGCCAATCCTTTAAAATTGGAACCAATGAAAAGGGCATCACGACCCCAAATATTTTCCAGATAGATAACCTTAAACCGAAATTTTTTGAGCATAAAACTGCGAATTCTTATTTTATGGATTTTGGAAAAACTGCTTTCGGCACTTTAGTATTCAACTATAATGCAAAAACTAAGGAAACACTTACTATTCGAATTGGCGAGCAGCTACAAGAGGGTCAGATAAATCGGAAGCCCCAGGGATATATCCGTTATCAGAAAATTAAAATCCGGGTCAAACCAGGTAAGAAAAAGTATCAGTTGCGAATAAAAGCAGATAAACGGAATACAGGTAGAAGAGCCATTAAACTTCCCAAATCATTTCCGGTATTAATGCCTTTTCGTTATGTCGAAGTAGAAAATGTAAAAGAACCCATAAGTTCAGATGATTTCACACAACTGGCCTACCACAGTTACTGGGAAGACGATCAAAGTAGTTTTAAATGCGATAATGATACCTTAAATCAGGTTTGGGATTTATGTAAATATTCCATCAAGACAACCACTTTTGCCGGTCTTTATGTAGACGGAGACAGAGAACGGATCCCTTACGAGGCAGATGCCTATATCAACCAATTGGGGCATTATAATACCGACCGGGAATATGCAATGGCGAGGCAAACTATTGAATATCTTATGGATCATCCTACCTGGCCAACAGAATGGCAATTGCATGTGGCATTATTGTTCTATGCAGATTATATGTACACTGGAAATACAGAATTGATAGAGAAATATTATGAGGACTTAAAGTATAAAACGTTAATGGACTTGGTTCGGGAAGATGGTTTGATAAGCGCTGAAAGAGCGACACGAGCATTAATGAAAAAAGTAGGCTTTAAAAAGGCTAAGGCAAAACTAAAAGACATTGTGGATTGGCCTGCCGGGCATAAGGACACGAAATGGAAGTCAGCCCTCGAACAAGGCGAGCGAGATGGTTATGTTTTCCGGCCGATTAATACCGTAGTCAATTGCTTCTTTTATAAAAACATGGAGATCATGGCGCACTTTGCGAAAGTGCTTAACAAACCAGAAGAAGAGGCGAGTTTCAGGGTATTGGCTTTAAAGACCAGGCAGGCCATCAATCAGCAATTATTTGATAAGAAAACAGGCGTCTATGTAGATGGCGAAGGGACATCGCACACTTCGCTTCACGCTAATATGATGGCAATGGCTTTCGGTATTGTACCTGCTGAGCATATGGAGACGGTATCCCATTTTATTAAATCAAAGGGAATGGCTTGCAGTGTATACGGTGCACAATATTTATTACAAGCACTCTATAATGCGCAGGAGGCCGATTACGCATTGGGTTTAATGACTGCAACTCATGACCGTAGCTGGTATAATATGATAAAGGTCGGATCCACTATTTCGATGGAAGCCTGGGATATGAAATATAAACCTAATGGAGATGGAACTCATGCTTGGGGTGCAGTACCGGCAAACGCCATTCCCCGGTATTTATGGGGGATTCAACCGTTTAAAGCGGGGTACAAAATAGCGAGTATAAAACCGCAGTTGGGAAGCTTAAAAAGTAGCGGCATAGTAGTACCTACCATTAAGGGACAAATTAAAGGGAA
>JBLHJZ010000261.1:0-6876 GCA_047619515.1 Saprospiraceae bacterium
AATGAAGGCTTTGAAATAGAGCGAAGTACAGACGGGCGATCTTTTGATTTTATATCCTTTGTTGAAGGCAACGGGAATTCAACGGAAATTATAGATTATTCTTATCAGGATTCTGATATAAAAGAGGGGCAAACCTATTATTACCGGCTCAGGCAAGTGGATTTCAATGGGGCATTCAGTTATTCAAAATTAGTCTCGGTCAATTTCCGAAGTGAAGAAACCATCGCAGGGGAGTTTTATCCAAATCCTACTGTTGGAGCCACTTCAATTCACTTTATGAGTGAGGAAAATAATGATTGGAATGTTAAGGCATACAACCTCTCCGGGCAGTTAATCTGGCAATCGGTTTATGAGATGACTAAAGGGGAAAACGCTTTGAATCTGAATTTTTCCGAATTTGGTAGCGGGCTTTATATTGTAAAGTTTGATAATAATACTGAACAGATATTTAGAAAATTATCAGTTCAGTAAAAGTCTTAGTTTTAGAATATTTTCCTTTGAGTGATTTCATCGGACGCTACAAAACAAACAAAACCCTGCAAGGCCAAACTTGCAGGGTTTTGTTTGTTCTAAAAAGGAAACTTCAGAAAAGGTAGCTTGCTCTGAGCCTGCAGAAGAGCCTTTGTTGGGTATCAGATTGAACTTGAACTTGAAATGACTTTGTTGTTATGGCTCGGATTATTATTGACTAGAGAGCGGCCTTATGTGATCTTATGTGACCTATTGTGTTTTTATATTTACCATTAGTGCTTCCCATAATGAATAATATGTTCCTGATTAGCTTTCAGGTTTTCGATGCTTTGAGTCTGTCCGTTAGGCCAACGAATCTCCAAATCAAATACCTCCTCATTTCCTAGTCCGATGTGTAAGGATTTAGGATGCCCCGACAAATAACCCGTCGTACTGTGCACCTCTTTCCAACGTTTGTTACCATCCGGAGTAGTCAGAATAAGGGAAGCTCCGATAGCGTCCCTGGTTATATTTGCTTTTGGATCCCCTATCAACTGAATACTTGCCCAATGGTTCGCATTTTTTTGAGCATTATTACGGAATAATCTGGTTTTACCCTGATAGTCACTCACTACAATATCCAGATCGCCATCTTTATCCATATCCAAATAGGCGGCACTTCGCGAGGTACCCGAATAATCCAATCCACCTGTATTAGCAGCCACTTCGAGTAAGCCGTTTTTATTTTCAAATAATATATTATCCTCTTCATTACTACTGGCTAATTGTATGTCTTTTGCCTCTCCATCCGGATTACGGTAATATTCATTATCCTTGCCATATACACTATATGGATTCATACCGGTGAGGCAGTATAAATCCTCATCCCCATCATTGTCAAAATCAAAAAAGTCAGCATCCCAGGACCAACCGGTAGCGGAATAGCCTCTTCCGATATCTTTGGATTTAGTATAGGTTATTTTTCCATCGGCATCAACAGCAGAAATAAATAGATCATTTGCTTCTACCACACGCATGGTACCCAAGGAAGCCGGATTGAGATGGGCGGGTGTATCCTCGTTAGGTAAAACGTATTTATCGTCTTTTTCCATAACCACAATGTTAGAAATATAAAAATCAGGGCGTAAATCAAGGTTTAAATCTCCGATACCGACATTCATCGTATAGGAAGGTTTATCCGTTGCCAGGTCTTCACTGGCATCTGTAAACGTACCATCCTGATTATTGATATAGTAGGCATTGGTACCAAAATCATTTCCAACGATGATATCCTGCCAGCCATCGCCATTGATATCGGTATGCCCGACAGCCTGTGTCCAACCATGGTTTTCTATTCCGGATTTTTCAGAGACATCTTTAAACTGAAAATTCCCCATGTTCCGGAAAAGTTTGTTCGGACTCCCATTGGTATTATGTCGTTTCAAGGTAGGAGAAGCACCTTTGACATAATTCCCAAAATAGCCAATATACAAGTCAGGTAAACCATCTTTGTCATAGTCTATCGATGTACAAGGACCTCCGACTAAACCTTCTCCGCCGAGATTTGCTTTAGTCGTCATATCTTCAAAAGAGCCATCTCCATTATTGCGGTAGATCCGATGATCATCATTGGCAAAGGAAATAAAAATATCCTGCCAGCCATCGTTATCAAAATCTACGATGATCGGTTGTCGGGGTTCACCGGAATTGCCATCTGCTCGTTTCCAATCGAGCCCTGCCTGTTCGGTGATATCAACAAATTTTTTCCCTTTGTCATTTTTAAAAAGACGATTGCCCCGACCACTCAGTAGCAGAATATCAGGATAACCATCATTGTTTATATCTTCGGCAGCGACTCCACCACCACCAAAAGCAGGGGGAACGGCCAATCGAGCCAGGTTTTCCTCTTCCTTTACCACATAGCCCCGAATAATTCGACTCAGCCAATCGGAGTTCCGGTGTTCGAAGTTCAATTCCTTTTCTATAGAAATTTCAGAAAACAAGCTGTAGGTTGAACTATCTGAAGAAGCGTTTCCAGAAATAATTTTTGAAACGGAAGTTTCTAGTGGTTTATTTGGATAAGTATCTAGTTTGGTTTGAAAAGCCACCAGTGCATTCTTGATATTATCGATTTGCATCACTTCCTGCCCTCGATCCTGCGCATCGATCCCTCCCAGTCGGAATACCACAACAGCAAATTGAGCAATTCCTTCTACCATTAATTCTAAGGCAAAAGGATCAGGAGCTGCTTTCAAGTTCTCTTTCCGGTCATCCAGCGCATATTTTAAATATTTCCAATGGAGTCCGCTATCCCGGAAAGCATCCAGATCATATGCTTCAATAACTACCTGTTGATTATTACCAAGATTCGGGAAATAAGTAACGTCTTCAAACATATTGATCGAATGCGGCAGATAGGCCTGCACTGCGTAATAAATTTCATTATACTCAATATTGGGTTTATTTTGTTGTAAAGCCAATGTTTCTGTATAGTTCAGCAAGTCCGAACTAAATTGGACCATAGTTTCGGTAAAGAAATTTATGAGTTCCTTATTAATATCCGGATCAGTCGGCCAACGAACTTTTGAGAAATACACCTGAATATTACGAAGAAAAACAGCCTGATTAATATGGTTGTAATTTTGGTAAGCGGCTAGTTTTTGATTAATAATTTCATACAAAAGGGCCTTATTATTAATGTTTGTCTTTTTGGCAGCTGTAGATAGGGTAGGCCTGGGTTTAAGATTATTGAATAGCGTTTTCATGGCTATTTCCATATGCTTCCCCTCTATTTGAAACTGATTGTCTTTTCGCGCCAATTTATCGGATTCATTCAATAAAGCTAAAACTGCCAGATCAATGTTCTTTTTAAAATAAACCATTACTTCCTCACTCAAAGAGGCTAGTGTTTCTGATTCAAAAAGGTAGGATTGCTGAACAGAAAGGATGGCGCGCAAAGCATAAGCAACCGTGCTATACTGGCGGAAATCCCTTTCGGCTATAAATACTTTATGATCATTGGGGAAGTGAAGCGTGATACCGGATTTTTCAGTAGAATAACTGAAGAATTTTTGTTCTGTTTCTTTGAACAAGGCCAGTTCATCTACCTCTCCCGATTGGCTGCTGAGTGCTTTCGTATACTCCTGCCATACTGTTTTTACATAAGCTTTTTGAAATTCAATGCGTTTGTTACGAGCCTCAAAACTTAAGGGAGTACCATAGATAAAGTCTTCAAGGCGAGAAGCTGTTGCATGGCATTTGGGATCTTTTTGATTTTCCAAGGCCCCGATTTGTCCGATGATAGGTTGGAAGTTCGGGATTTCTTGTCCGTATAAGCTTTCGGTAGAATGAACGCTAAGGAAGAAAAGTATCAAATAAAAGAAGCATTTTTTCATAGGGATCGGTCTTTTTTTTGGAGACCGTTCATTAATCTGTGTCTGGATATTTCCGCTACAAAACCTCGCAGGTTTTACTTATTAGTAAGCAGTATAAGTATTTGATTTCCAGCTAATTAAATCAATGAAACCTGCGAGGTTTTCAAAGGGACACACTTATCTGAACAGTCTCTTTTTTAGTACATATAGAGTAACTACCCATAAAGATCAGATTTTAAAGCATCATATCAAAGAAAAAGAAATCCCGATCTTTTGAAAGTTCAAAAAATCGGGATTCCCTTTTGATTCTTATAACGAGTTCTTTAGCAAAATCAGTCTTAATCAAAAGATGGATTTATCAAAGATGCTCTTAGTCATTCACTGTTTTGATCATCACTTTAGAATCGATCACCTGACCATTTACGGATAAGGAATAAATATAGGTCCCACTTACGATCATTTCACTTGAAGATCCTACACTAATTTTTCCATAACCGCTTTCTTTGATCGGAATAGATTTTAGCAATTCTCCTTTTACATCTCTGATTTCCAATAGAACGGAAGTTAAACCAGAAGGAACGAAGTATTTAATTTCAGCTGATTCCGTATATGGATTCGGAGCGTTTTGAAGGAGATAGGCATCCTTGGCAGTAAGACCAAGCTCTGAACTGGAACAGCAATTAGTAAAACTTTCCCTGATCACTTTATTCTCCAGTCTGAGTTCCTCATAAGCCATTCTCATGGATTCTACAAGATCAGTCAGGTCATTTAATCTTTGAACCATTTCAGCAGGATGAATACTATTTGACAAATCATCATTCATGATATCCAAATCCAGTGGATAGTAATAATCAACAGCTTCTTCCGCTTGATTTCCGGGAATATCCCTGTCATCTTCACTATTTACAACAGCTGCCTGAGGTGCCGGTGCTTCAGCAACAGAACCTGCAGTAACACCATTGTCACGGCCATTATTTTCTATACCCTGCGCAAAGGAAAACTGACACAGCACCATTAGAGTAAGAACTATTGATAAGAATTTTTTATTTTTCATTAGAATAAATTTTAAAATTTGATTTCAATTTGAAATATTTTTAAACAATCAACACTATTCTTTCTCTTCAGTAACTTCAACCTCGAGCTCTTTCGAAGAAGTAGTTTGGTTTAAAGAAGAAACCATTTCAGCCAAGGCAGCCATCTGAGCTTTCAAACCCTGTACTTCTGCCAATTCAGTTTTGAGCCTTTCGATTTCTGCTTTTTGAGCATTGATCATTTCTTGTTGCTCCTGCACTGCATTGATCAGCAAATAGGTGACAGGTGTACCATCAAACGCCAAATAATCCTCTTCTCCCTCTGGAGCTGGTTTATTTAATTTTTTTACAGTATAGGGAGCTATTTCTCTCATTTCCTGGGCAATGACCCCGATAAATGTTTTCTCTGTCGGGTATCCTAATTTTCCATTATAATTATAACTCACGGGATGGATTTTTAAAATAGCATCCAGCCCTTCGTTGAAATCTACAATATTTGTCTTCAGGCGTCGATCAGAAGCTGCGGTCCAGGAACCTCCATTTGGCTTGGCTGCATCATCTTGTCCTAATTCCAGCAAATGACCAGGAGTTCCTGTTCCTATCCCAACCCGAGTATTAACAGCATCAACTTTTAATATTGTGCTAAAGGTTGG
Organism: Saprospiraceae bacterium; assembly: GCA_047619515.1. GTDB lineage: Bacteria > Bacteroidota > Bacteroidia > Chitinophagales > Saprospiraceae > JAHDHW01. The sequence continues at coordinate 5,509 of JBLHJZ010000261.1, forward strand.
ACCATAATAAGTGGCTCCTGAGGCCAGAAGATAAGAAGCATCACCACTGAACACAGAAGCACCTTTAACTTTGAAATTACCAAGTACATCCAATGCAACCGTAGGTTCTACATTAACACCAAGATTCCCCGCTTTCACATATACATTACCGGATTCCACCTGCAATTTGTGGCCAGGGTTTGCTGTTCCTAATCCAATATTACCACTGGCCGCTGTATAGATACTATTACTAGGCGCACCTGGCAAAATTCTAAAAGGTAGCGTTGAACCATTGGTAGCATCCCTGATAAAGAAATTCGTCTCATTACCGGCAACATCCCAGGTTTGTTGTCCAAACCCTGAAGAACCATTCTGCTCTAATCTCATGGTAGGAGAGTCGCCATCTGTAATTTGAAGTTCTACTACAGGTGAAGCGGTACCCATACCTACATTTCCTCCTGAACTGCTGACATAAAGGGCATTATTACCTGCACCAGCCAGTACTCTGAAAGGAGTGGTACCTGCGGTAGCATCTTCTACAGCAAAATAACTGGCTCCACCATTAGAAGAATCATTGATGGCTATACGCCAGTCATTTTTTGGAAAACTGGAACTATTACTGGTATCATCAAAATGAACCCGTAGGTTATTTTCTTTATAACGTCCGGTATCAAAACCGAAACTTTCACCATTGTTACAATCCTGCCCTACACATATACTACCGCCTACAATCACATCATCCAGGAAAACCTGGTCATCTTCTGCTGTATTATCTGTGGCAGGCATGATACTATTAGTAGTCATTGGTTTCCCATAATCCAACTCCACATTTGTTAAAGAAGCATATAAAGCCGGATGATCCTGTTGCCATACACCGGACATAGTCGGCAATTTCACGCCTTTGGTTTCTTTTTGATCGGGTGTTACAAACTGGCCGTTTCGGATGCTAAAGTTGATATTATAGACATTTACCAGATCCGGTAGATTATGCTCCATTCGGAAAGCAGCAATTTTTTGTGGATCATTATCTGCTCGTAAGCCCTGTAATTCAAGCCTTTCCGTGTCAGATAATTTTACGATAGGGGTGACTTGCATCGTATAAGCTCCATCAGGAAATTGTTCCCCGTCAGCCCTTATATTACCAATAGAAATATTATTGGTATAAGCTATTTCTTCTTTAAAATAGTAGCCATTGGCTGTACCGATTTCTAATAAATAAGAGTTTGGAACAATCATTTGGAAATTTGCCTCTTCAGCGGTAATGGATACCTCCTGCACCAATTGGGCCTTCGTTTGATTGAAACCGAGGGTGCAAAATAGAAACAATACAAAAATCTGTAAATTTTTGATTTTCATTATTATGAATGTTTAATGATTAATGATTTTTTT
>JBLHJZ010000262.1:0-6831 GCA_047619515.1 Saprospiraceae bacterium
CGACCTGCGGTCTTGAAGCGATAGTCCCGAATCGGCTGCGCCTTTCGGGAAGTGATAGTTCACCTTTGGTGAAAGGGATAGTCCTGACTTGGCTGCGCCTCGTCAGGAAGGGATAGATTGCCTGCGGCAATAGTGGGTTTCAGGTTTGGGATTGTTCTGGAATTTGGGCTTTTTAGCTTTTATTTTAGAGGAGACCCAGGTTTTTCTTTTTGGTGAGGATGGAACTTCTGGTCATTCTTTTTACTTCGTGATTTAGGTTGTAAATGGGATGGTATTGATCTTTTGAAATGAGATTAGTTGCTAGTAGTAATTGTAGCCAGTAGGCTGTTTCATTTAGCTCTTTTTGAGCAATTTCCAGTTTGTTTATAAAATCCTTTCCGCTTTGTGCATGTGCTGCTGCTCTAGTCATAGCACCAGGATTAGTGCCCGATTTTAGAATTTGTCTGCTCAACACAAATTCCTTATGTTCTTCTATCAAATACCTACTCAATTTCACAATTTCGATAGCCAGTAAAAATGATTTTTTCAGTAATGGACTTTTAGATTTTTCAGGATCGTAATTATACATAGGTTTAAACATTTTTAGACAAAAAATAAATGCTTTCACCTATATAGACTCCAAACCCATCAACATTCCATAAAATTCCAACAACTTTTTTCAAAAAAACATAAAAAAGAAAATTAAATACCCCAATACACCCAAACCTGAAACCCCCTATCGCCGCAGGCGATCTATCCCTTCCCGAAAGGCGCAGCCGATTCGGGACTATCACTTTCACCGCAGGTGAACCATCACTTTCACCCCAGGTGAACTATCACTTTCACCTTCGGTGAACTATCACTTTCAAAAAGAAACGAAGTCAAATTTTGAAGCAACAACCTCCCCTATAGCCAATGACGACGTAGCCGCAGGCGAAGGCGCATTCAAAACATTGATCACATTCCCTTTGTCCGCAAAAATATAATCGTCCGCCATTTCACCATCAGGATAACAAGCCATCGCTCGTACTCCTGCCCTACCAGGTACCACATCATCCATAGTAATTTCCGGAATCAACTTCTGTAAAGCACTGACAAACAATCTTTTAGAATAAGAACGCCGCATTTCCATCAGCCCATCCCGCCAGTACTTTTTTGCTAATTTCCTAAAGCCGCTATAGGCTAGCGTTTCCATCAATTCGCCGGCATTAAATTGGGTATTCGTATAACCTTCTCTCCGAAAAGCCAGCACTGCATTCGGGCCGGCTTCGATTCCACCTTTGATCATTCTGGTAAAATGTACGCCCAGAAATGGGAAATCCGGATTGGGAACCGGGTAAATGAGGTTATTGACCAGACTTCTTTTTTCGGGTTTCAGTTCATAGTATTCTCCTCTGAAAGGTAAGATTTTGATAGGAACATCCTTGGTGTTTTGTAAAGCTACTTTGTCCGCATATAAACCAGCGCAGTTGATGAGTTGCTTGCAGGTAAAAACCGTTGTGGCGGTTTCTACTATGATTTCTTTTTCTTTTATGATCGTTTTTAAAACGCTTTGATTACACAGCACCGAGTGACCATTGACCTGAATCAAATTGGCATATTTCCTAGCGACATCCAGATAATCTATAATCCCCGCCTGTGGCACCCAGATTGATTCCACGGCACGGACATGTGATTCGTGTTCCCTGGTTTCTTCTGCACTTATTTTTCGGATTCCTTCAAGGCCATTTCTTATCCCTTTTTGTAATATTTTTTCTAAAACAGGCCTTTCACTTTCAGTGGTAGCCACTATTATCTTTCCGCATATTTCAAACGGAATATCATGTTTTTCACAAAATCGAAGTAACAAATCATAGCCTCTTTTACAATTAGTAGCTCTCAGGCTCCCTGGCTGATAATAAATCCCGGAATGAATCACCCCGCTGTTATGGCTACTCTGATGCTGGGCGATATCCCCATCTTTTTCCAAAACAGCGATTCGTTTTGCAGCATGACTTTCAGATAACTGGAAAGCGGTGGCCAGCCCGACAATACCTCCTCCAATAATGATAATATCAAATTGATTTTCTACAGACATTTCAATTAAGCGTTGTGATTTTCCAAAGATAGATTAAAAGCTGTTATCTTCGCTTTTGCTTAAGCCTTATGTGTTTTTTTTGACAATGAGACCACAAAGAAGCGCAGAGAACTATAAAAGCATATTACGGTAAGACCCAATAAAAGTTATAAAACAAAATCAATGGATGACAAAATAGAAGTTCTAGCAAAAAAAATAGAAGAAGCGAATCTGGGTGGTGGTGCTAATCGAATCGAGAAGCAGCATTCAAAAGGCAAGCTTACCGCCCGGGAAAGAGTTCACTTTTTGATGGACGAAGGATCATTTGAGGAGATAGGGGCTTTGGTCACTCACCGAAGCCAGGATTTTGGGATGGAGAATCAAATATTTTATGGCGATGGTGTGATTACCGGTTATGGAACCATTCATGGTCGCCTTGTTTATGTTTTTGCACAGGACTTTACTGTATTTGGCGGGTCGCTTTCGGAGACCCATGCAGAGAAGATTGTCAAGATCATGGATATGGCGATGAAAAACGGTGCGCCATTGATTGGCCTGAATGATTCTGGTGGCGCCAGGATTCAGGAGGGGGTGAAATCCTTGGGTGGTTATGCTGATATTTTTTACCGAAATGTATTGGCCAGTGGTGTTATTCCTCAAATCTCCGCCATTATGGGGCCCTGTGCTGGAGGAGCGGTTTACTCACCGGCGATGACTGATTTTACGATTATGGTCGAGCATACTTCCTATATGTTTGTCACTGGTCCCAATGTGGTCAAAACAGTGACTAATGAGGAAGTAACTGCCGAAGAACTAGGCGGTGCATCAACCCATTCTACCAAATCGGGGGTCACCCATCTTACTGCTGTACATGATATCGACTGTATCGAACAAGTAAAAAGATTGCTCAGTTATATGCCTCAAAATTGCGAGGATAGTCCACCTATGGATTCTTATGAGATAGGCGATGAAATCCGCGAGCAGTTAAATAATATCATTCCTGAAAACGCTAATCAGCCTTATGATATGCGGGAGGTTATTTCGGGTATAATGGATGAAGATTCCTTTATGGAAATTCATCAAAATTATGCAAAAAATATCGTCGTTGGTTTTGCTCGTCTTGCCGGAAGAAGTATAGGGATCGTAGCCAATCAGCCGATCAACCTTGCTGGGGTATTGGATGTCGATAGTTCAAAAAAGGCAGCTCGTTTTGTCCGATTTTGTGATTGTTTTAATATTCCTTTGTTGGTACTGGTGGATGTACCAGGGTTCCTGCCCGGTACCGATCAGGAGTGGAACGGTATTATTGTTAATGGAGCGAAATTGTTATTTGCTTTTAGTGAAGCGACTGTTCCGAGAGTTACTTTAATTACCCGTAAAGCCTATGGTGGTGCTTATGATGTAATGAATTCCAAACATATCGGCGCTGATTTGAATTACGCATGGCCGTCTGCTGAGATTGCCGTTATGGGTGCTAAAGGTGCTTCTGAAATTATTTTTAAAAGAGAAATAAGTGCTGCAGATGATCCTGCTGCCAAGCTAAGTGAAAAGGAGGCCGAATATGCTGAAAAGTTTGCTAATCCATATAGTGCCACCGCCAGAGGTTTTATAGACGAAGTAATTCTACCTCATAATACCCGTAGAAAATTGATCAAAGCTTTTTCAATGTTAAAAAATAAAGTCGATCATTTACCGAAAAAGAAACATGGGAATATTCCACTTTAATCATCGGGTGAGAAATGAGGAGTGAGAGGTGAGTTCCTCTCCGCCCTCACCCCTCCCCTTTCACCTTTCACCTCTGATATATGTCTTGGATAAAAGAAATAACCTACGAAAATGCCACCGGTCGCCTCAAGCGAATTTACGACCGAATCAAAGGCCCGAATGATAATATTGATAATATACTTTCCGTCCATAGTCTGCGTCCGCATACGCTGGTGGGGCATATGACGCTTTATAAAAACGTACTGCACCATTCGAATAATACTTTCCCGAAATGGTACCTGGAATTATTGGGTGTCTATGTCAGCTACCTCAACCAATGCGCCTATTGTGTGGATCACCATATTGCAGGAATGAAGCGTTTGATCGATGATGAAATGCGATCTACTGCGGTTTTAAAATGTCTTTTGGAAAATAAATTTGATCCTGTTTTAGAGAAAAAACAAGTGGCAGGAATTATTTATGCGGAAAAACTGACTAAGGCAATCACCGCCATAAATGAGCAAGATTTTGAGGCATTAAAAAGTGCTGGCCTCGACGATGGAGAAATACTGGAAATCAACCAGGTCGTCAGTTATTTTAATTATGTCAACCGTACTGTTCTGGGACTTGGCGTGAATACGGAGGGGGATATTATTGGGCTTTCTCCTAATAGTAGTGAGGATGCGGAGAATTGGAGTCATAAGTAATAACGCTTTTATCCGCACCCATTTTCTTTAATCGAGAATTCTGAATTCCAGCAGTTCTCCTTTACGGATTTTCATAGTCCTATGATTTCCATTTATTGGTATTTTTATCTTTGCTAAACCTGCAATTCCACCTAGCAAAGCTCCTGTTAACCCCAAGGGTAGACCTCTAAGGAGTACTTTATCCCCGACAGTACGGCAAGGGTCCAAAGCGCCAATTACACCTGTAAAAATGCCACCTAAACCGCCTGGATTAGTAGATGGGTCATAACAATCTTTCCCAGGTACATCATCGCCATCAAGTACAGCTGAAAATGCACCAATACCAAAACCAATTAAAGCCCCGTAAAAAATACTTTTTCCAATTTTATCTTTTTTCCTGAATATTATCGTTTTGACATTTCCGATATTTATATTTTGGGTCGTATAATTTGGTTCCATTGTACTCAAAAGATTCGAAATCACGATTACGCTATCTCCGACCTCTCTTAAATATCCATTCAAATAAAAAGACTTATCTATTGAAGTAACCCAAGTTTTGTGAGGAGCCTTTTTCTTTTTCTTTGTTTTTTCGTCAGTGGAAGTTATGTTTTCCAAACCACTCAGATCTTCTAAGGAGGCGTTGTCATATACATCTATGGATTCACCGACTGATATAATATTATCCAGGCCACTAAGGCTCGTCAAAGAAGCGTTTTGCTTAACCTTTAAATATCCTCCTACGGAAGCTAAATTATTTAAACCGTTTAGGTTAGTTAAAGAGCCGTTATTATAAACTTCCAGGTATCCACCGATTGAGGTCAACTTATCGAGGCCAGTCAAGTTGGTCAAAGAAGCATTTTTTTCCACCTTTAAATCTCCTCCAATAGAAGATAAATTTTCTATACCCTTTAGACTTATTAGAGAAGTGTTAGTCGATACAATAAAGTTGCCGCTAATCGTAGTCAAATTTTCCAGGCCGTTTAGGTTCTTTAGCAATTCATTGCTTATCACCGTAAAGTCTCCTTTGACGGAATCTAAATTCCCCAATCCACTCAGGCTTATCAATGCATCATTGAAATTTACCGCCAAATGTGTATGAATTGATGTCAAATTATCTAAACCACTTAAGTTCGTCAGTGAAGCATTCTTCCAAACTTTCAAATATCCGCCAATGGAAATTAGATTATTCAGACCTTTTAGACTAATTAAGGCTGCATTATTAGTCACCCGCAAATCTCCTCCAATGTTGATAATTTGATATAAACTATCAAGATTCGTGATAGTCCCGGCAACATTTTCCTTAATGCGCACATCTTTTAAAATTTGAGTACATTCTGGATAGTTGATGGGAAAACTATCAATCTGCGCTTGCGTACTAAACTTGATTCCATCTGGCAGGCAGCTTTGCGCTGATGCATTGTTTAATAAAAAAGAGAAGACAATGATGAGAGGTAAGCAGTTCTTTGTCATTTTGTTTTTTGTTTTTTGTTTTAAAATAGTAGCAACTTGAGTAGAAACGCCACTGCTGAACTTGTGAAAGCTATATGTTGATTACTGCATTGTTAGCCTCCTTGTTTTTGTTAATATTCCTATATTCACTAAATGGGAGTTACTATTAAAACACTATTCTTTATTTCGCTGAGCAATGTTGAAATGTACACCAGCAAAAAGTGAACTTTTGTTATAGTTGATCGGCGCGTTATTCAGTTGATTAGGAAAAACAGCTTGAAGATGAAATTTAACGTATTTCCATCCAAATCTACAGGTAAGTGCAGGCTCAATAAAAGTATAATCATGCTTATCCAATTCGTTTAGGTCTACGTTTTCCTCATTATTAAAAGAAGAGGAACCGTAGACATATTCTGAGGTATCCGCATTATAAAACTTTAGACTTACAAAACGTAATGAAAAAGCAATATCCAGATACTTATTTGATATCCCAACACTGGGCTGGATAAAAAACCGTGAAGTAGCGGCAGAATATTTGTCTAAATAATTTTCATATTCATCAAAAGAAATACTGCCTATTCCTCCTCCTCCATAAATTTCAAACACCCCTATTCCATTAAATGGCTTAAAGTAACCTACTCCCCCTTCTATTGATTTTGTTTTGGCTAATTCTTGAAACCATTGAAAGCTGCTTTCTGGACCTCCACCTCCGTTTCTAAATTGCCCATTAATCATTACACCGATATTGTTAGTAACCGCATAAGCGCCCTGGAAGTTTGAAACTCCTAAAGTAGCCCGCACCTCATTTTTTTCCTGGAGCAGAGGAACATTTTGCATGTTAGGAACATACACTATTCTAGTGCAACTTTGGCTTAACAATAAATAACATATAATAAAAATAGGAAAGCGAAGATTCTTCATCTGTTTGTTGTTTGTTGTTTGTTGTTTGTTGTTTGT
>JBLHJZ010000263.1:0-6818 GCA_047619515.1 Saprospiraceae bacterium
CTTCCGATGGGGCCTTCTACTCTTATATAATCATCTATCACCAAAGTATCCGCGCAATACCCGTTATAGGAGGCAATTAATGTCAAATCAAACGCCCCCGGTTCCGTGTACACATGCGGTGGATTCACTATCGTAGAAGTGCCACTACTATCTCCAAAATTCCATACAAACTGATTGGAATTGATAGAAAGGTTGTCAAAATTTACAATAAGTGGCGGACAGGTGGCATAAGTTGAATCTCCTACCAAGTCCGCTACCGGATCAGCTATCACCACGTAATCATTTCGGCAATAAGTGCTATCACAGCCATTGACATCTGTTGCGGTCAGACATACTGTATATGCTCCTTCGTTTTGATATAAATGGCTTGGATTGTTGTCCGTAGCCACCGGGCTGCCATCACCGAAATCCCATTGGTAATTTAGCGTATGTCCTACTGAAGTATTTGTAAAAGCCACATTAAGTGAAGTACAGGAAAGCGTATCCGCATGGAACGATACTAAGGGAAAAGTAACCGCTACCCCATCAGGAACCATAGTAGTCGCTGTACATCCCCAATCATCTATTAGTGTTAATCTGATATCGTATGCTCCGATATTTTCAAAGACCGTAGTTGGATTTTGAATAGCTTCATTTAAAGCCCCGTTTTCAAAATCCCATTGCCAATCAATTATATTTCCAAAATAGCTATTCGAATTATCTGTAAAATCAACAGTAAGCGGACGACATCCATCTGAAGGATCTATCGTAAAATCAGGTGTAATCCCATTTGCATAAATCGTATCCTGAAAAACTAATGTATCCCGGCAACCATTTACATCAGTCACTATTTGTTGAATATCGGTATAGGTTCCAGGTATGCTGTATGTCAGGCTTGGCGATGCAGCTGTCGGATTAGAAAAAGACCCTCCGGCAGCAGTCCAGCTATAAGCATTGGCATCCTGGCTAAGGTCTTCAAATGTAATAATCATAGGGACACAACCTTCCAAAGGAGAAGTCACATTGAAATCCGAATTGATGTCTCTGATCTGGATAAAATAAGTCTGATCATCTTGACAGCCAGTTTCAAAATTATAAACAGTCATCGTAATACTAAAATCACCAGTAAGCGGATAAGTATATGTAGGTTCTCTTAACGAGCTAGTATCTGTATCAACACCTGCAATTCCAAAATCCCAGAATATAGAATCTGCCCCAACCGAATTATCAACCATTTCGATATAAAACGGGGTTTCACAAAAAGTATTCACTGCAAACCCAGCTATTGGTGGATTTACATAAATAAAGCTATCGATAGTCAGTTGATTCTCACAACTATGATGATAGGCAAATAAAGTAATATCAAAATATCCGGTATCTACATATTCGTGCTCCGGCGTTTCACCATATCCGAATCCTCCATCACCAAATTCCCATAACCAATCGTTGGTATTTTCTGAGGTCAGGCCAACAAAGGTAATAGGTGTTTCCACACAGCTTATTCTTGGATCTGCATCAAATGCCATTATTGGTGGTTCACCGACTGCAATCAAATTATTAAATGTAGCGGTATCCACACAGCCAATATCATTGGTTACGATTAATTTTATTTCATAAAACCCGGTATCCACCAGGATAAAGTTCGGGCTTTGACTGTTATCTGTAAATGTAACAGCAGGAGTAGCACTATTATTAGTCACTTCCCATTCCCAGTTCACAATCGGAGTAGGAGAAATAGAATTACTGATCAGCGAAACATCCAAAGGAGTACAGCCTTCCAGGGTATCTGAAGGAACGGAAGCTTGAATCTGCTGAATAAGTATATTTTCGGTAGTAATGGTAGAGGAGCAACCATTCCCATTAGTTACCGTAAGGCTGACCGGAAAATTGCCCAGTGTATTATAGGTATAGACAGGATTTTGCTGATTACTTGTCCCACCATCTCCAAAATTCCACGACCATGAGATCCCGGTATTAGTAGTAGAGACAAATTGAACGGTATGTGGTACGGAACAGCCTATCGGATTATTATGGGTATAACTTAAGGAAGGTAGCTCATATACTTCAATACAAGTCGGGGAAGTTTCAAAAGCAATACAACCATTTACCTCTCTGGTCAAGGTTACAAAATAACAACCAGGCGTAGTATAAATATGATTTGGATTTGCGGCAAAAGAAGTATTCCCATCTCCGAAATCCCAAATAACGCTATTAGCAGGATCGATAGAATTATCTGTAAAATTGACGGATAAGTCTTCGCAACCAGCATCAATCGAATAACTAAATTCAATAGGATGTCCCACTTGAATATAGTCAGTCAGACATAAAGTATCCGCACATCCTGAGACGATATTGAGTCCTATTAAACATGGCGTATAGGAACCAAAATCAGCATATACCACCGGTGGAGGATGAGGGCCATTAAACAAGGTGCCATTCCCAAAATCCCAGAAAAAAGCCATGTCCTGTGTATTTCCGTTATTTAAAAAATTTACCATAAATGGTGCTGTACAGGAAAAACTAACCGGAGCAAAAAAATCAACTACCGGATCGGTAGAAACGGTGACGAAATTATTTTTTGTGATGGTATTAATACATCCATTTTCGTCAGTCACTGTCAGACTAATAGTGTATAGATCCGGGGTGGTATAGTTCGAAGAAATCTCCGGTAAAGTTCCATTATCAACTATTACGCCCGCAGAACCTCCTACTCCCCAAATCCAATTGACGATATCACCATCCTGAGCTATAGACTGATCTATAAAATTTACCTCCAGCGGACTACATCCAGCACCGGGGTCAGCAACAAAGTCGGGTTGCGGAAGTTCAAATACTTTTATGTAATCAGTTTTACAGGCTGTAGCTGAATTACCTTCGGTATCTGTGGCGGTCAGGCAAATGGTGTAGCTACCTGCTGATCCATAGATTCTGCCAGGGTTTTGCACCGTCGGATATACATTATCTAAATCCCATGCCCAGGCAGTTATGCTACCTGCTGTGGAAGAGGATAAATCCGAAAAGGAAACCTGGAGAGAACCGCATCCCTTTGTAACATTGGCAGTAAAGTTTGCGGTGACTTGGCCAAAAGAAAAGTTAACCGAAATAACGAGCAGGAATATACCTGCCAGGATTTGACTTGATTTTCTCATAATATGCTTCTTCTTTTTAGAATCTTTAGTTATATCCAATTAGCCAAATTTGGTGCCGCAAATCATATAATATTTTGAGTTAATTTAAGTAGAATAGATTTGTAAAAAAATAATATAACATACTGACTTACAAACTATTAAAATATAATCATGTTATAAAATTTATAAATAAATAATACTTTTCCGTGTCACAAAAACAATAATTGGCTTTTTAAAAATAATAAAAAAAAGTTCGCCGCACCCTGCGCCGAACTTTTTTAATTAGACTTAATTCTAATACTATCTTATCATGGTAACATTACCTTTCTTGATTTGAGTACTTCCATCAATCGGGCATATATATTCTATGAAATATAAATATACGCCTACATCCATTAGTTTCCCCCGGTAGGTTCCATCCCAACTTTCGTTTGAATCATTGCTTTCATAAATTTGAGCTCCCCAACGATCGAATATTCTAAAAGACACAATCCCTCCTTCAATCATATTTCGGGACAGAAAAACTTCCAGTCTATCATTTAAGCCGTCTCCATTTGGTGTAAAGGCATTCGGTACGCCAATAAACTCCGGCGGACAAGATTCCATTTTAATAAAGTTAATAGAGTCTGTCGCCACACATCCTGTCGTAAAATCTGTAACCTGAAAATAATAAGAAGTAGAATCATTTGGTGTAATTACCGGATTATCACAAGTGACACAACTGATATTAAGGTTAGGTATCCAATTATACCCATAAAGCCCATTTCCTTCAACTTCCGCCTCAATCATAATAGATTGACCAGGGAAATAGAAAGATGATTCTATCAAATCAATTTCAGGAACGGGAATCACATTGACAACTACTGATGCCGTATCCGGATAACAAGTGCCAAGTGCTGCAATCAAGGTATAAGTGGTAGTATTCAAAGGAGTAGCAATCGGGTTTCCAATAGTATTATCCGAAAGGGTAGCATCAGCTATCCACTCAAACTGATCCGCATTTCCTATAACTTCCAACTCAATGGACTCCCCTCCGCAGATCGTAATATCTTCCAAATCAATATTTGTACTTGCTGTTACTTCAACTACCAATGAATCAGTCATTACACATTCTCCATTAGTTAATGTCAGATAATACATAGTGGTTTCAGAAGGTGTAATAAAAGGATTGATAATGTCAGGATTATTAAAATCATCCGCAGGACTCCAGTTTACTATTCCAGATCCATATCCACTCAACATGACTGTTTCTCCATTGCAGATGGTCTGATTATCCCCTGCATCAAAATTTTGAGGATAAAAAATATCTACGAACACAGAATCAGTGATTACACATCCATTATCAGAAGTTACCTGGACTACATAAAAGGTAGACGAGGCTGGAGAAGCAATTGGATTTGGACAGCCCGTACAACTCAGGCTGTTAGTAGTCAACCATACGGGATTTGTACCAAAAGAAGCATCTAATGTAATAGAAGCACCTTCGCAAATAACCCTGTTTTCTCCCATAAACGCTTGATTATCATTGATTACATCAACCGTTACCGATTCCGAACTACTACAACCATAATCATTAGTCACCGTAACCGTATAAGTAGTCATTTGCGATGGCGAGGCAGTAGGACTGGCACAATTTGAATAGCAATCAAGCCCAGGACTGGAAATATCCCAATTATAACTAAAGTTTCCAGCGCCTGCATCTGCCACCAATTGAACATTAGTATCCAGACAGATGGTAGTATCAACTGTAATTTGAACAACTGGCAAAGTTGATGGCTTTACATCAATCGTTACTTGGGTTGAAGAAGTACATCCCTGAGCATTTACCATAGTAAAAACATAGGTCGTCGTATCTAAAGGACTCGCAACCGGATCCAGACAGTTTACACAACTCAGGCCAGTCGCAGGAGACCATCCATAAGTACTTCCAATTGTATCCCCTACTACTGCAACTGCGAGCTGTACGGTTTCACCCATACAGATTGCCATATCTTGATTGACAGTCAACTCATTGGCGGCGTATACCTCTATAGTTTGAACCAAAGTATTGGTGCAACCTTCATCTGAAGTAACTTCCAGGCTTACCTGAATACTACTCCCCGCAAAAAAAGTATGATTTGGATGCTGGGCAATATCAAGAGTTCCATCTCCAAAATCCCAGGACCAGGAGTCTATGGTGCCTGAAGAAATACCAGACATATCAGTAAAAGAAACCTGCAAAGGTTCACATCCTGAAATAATATCCATATTAAAATCCGCCACTGGCGAAGTACCGATATTTATATAATCTAGCTTGGTAATCGTATCTTTGCAAATACCATTATCCACTATCATAGTCACATCATATGAACCCATTCCCGGGAAACTGGTCTGCGCATCAATCGCATTGACCGTCGCAGGATTACCTGACTCAAACTGCCATTGTACATTGGTAATATTATCCGTAGAACTACTCAGGTTATAAAAGATAATTTCCTCGTTATCATCACAGAGCAGAGTTTCTGAAGCAGCAAAATTCGGGATGATTTCAGATACATGAATGCTACCAATAGCTGGTAAAGTTCTAAAGCAACCGGTTGCATTTTCCAGGCTCAAAGTCGGTGTATAAACACCAGGCTCATTATAGGTAAAGGTAATCGTATCATTGGAAACTGCACCAAAACTGGTTTGAACAATCCCATTCCCGGAATCCCAGGTAAAGTCGTAATTAGCCACTGAGGCTCCTACTAAAGTTACCACTGCCGGTGCACAGCTAGAATCAATGGATATCGAATAGTCTCCTTCAGGGCCATCTAATATGACCAGGTCATTAAATTTTATAGTGTCCCTACAACCTGCTGCATTAATAGCCACCAAACTCACTTTAAAATTACCAGGAAGAGTATAGACATGTGATGGATTTTCTAAAGTTGAAACACCACTATCATCTCCAAAGTCCCAAATATAATCTACGGCACCATTTGATGACAGGTTTTCAAAATTAACGGTCAATGGAGGGCAAGAAGCAAAATTGGCGTCCTGTGTAAAAGCAGCTACCGGCTCAGAGATGGAAATATAATCATCTATGCACAAAGTATTGTCACAGCCATTTTGATCAGTAATAGTCAGACATACGGTATAAGTTCCTCCTGAGGAATAAGCATGTTCCGGGTATTCGGAAATCGAGGAAGAAAAGTCTCCAAAGTCCCAAAAGAAGGTCAAGCCATCTCCATCAGACATATTGGAAAAAGAAACCGGGTTTCCGGCGCATCCTTGGATTTCAGTTGATTCAAAAAAGGCAACCGGTGAACTTACACTGATTGGCGTTCCTATTACCACATCATCGGTACATCCCCAGCTATCCGTCACGGTCAAGGTCACATTATAATCTCCGCTTCCGTTATAAACATAGCTTGGATTTTCCAAATTTGAAGTACCTGAACCATCACCAAAATCCCAGGCCCAGGTATTATTTGTATTGTATAAATTATTGGAATTATCTGTAAAATTAATAGCAAGCGGCGCACAGCCAGTCCCAGAATTGGCAACAATATCTGCCGTAATCTCATTGACGTAAATGACATCTGAGGTCACAAAGGTATCCCGGCAATTGTTCACATCTTTTATTATTAATTGAATATCAGTGTAAGCACCTGGTGTGTCGAAACTAATCGTAGGACTACTGATATTGGGATCGGAAAATGCCCCTCCGGGAGCACTCCAATAATAAAA
>JBLHJZ010000264.1:0-6801 GCA_047619515.1 Saprospiraceae bacterium
TCTCTTTGGTCGATCTAAAGCGATTAATATAATCGACCGTACAACCAAACTCGTTTAGTCTTTCGCCAAAAGTTTTAAAATGTTGTAAAGCGAGGATAGTAGTCGGCACCAGTATGGCTACTTGTTTTCCACTGATTACTGCTTTGAACGCTGCGCGAATAGCCACTTCGGTTTTACCAAATCCTACATCTCCACAAATCAGGCGATCCATCGGAAAGGGTTTTTGCATATCCTCTTTTACATCATTAGTCGCTTTTAGCTGATCCGGGGTATCTTCGTAAATGAAAGAAGCTTCCAGTTCATTTTGTAGATAACCATCGTCTTTAAAGGCGAAACCTTTGGAAGCTTTTCGTTTTGCATAGAGCTTGATCAGCTCCTTCGCAATATCTTTGATGCGCGATTTAGTCTTTCGCTTTAGTGTCTTCCAAGCATCCGAACCAATTTTGCTTAACTTAGGAGGGGTACCTTCCTTACCTACATATTTTGAAATCTTATGCAGCGAGTTGATACTTACATAAAGAATGTCATTATTTTTATAAAACAATCTAACCGACTCTTGCACATGGCCGTTGATGTCAATTTTTTCTAAACCGGAGTATCGCCCGACACCATGATCGATGTGGGTCACAAAATCACCAGCCTGCAATTCTTTGAGCATCTTGAGATTGATCGCCAGATCTTTTGTAAATCCCTTTCGCAATTTGTATCTATGAAAACGTTCAAAGATTTGGTGATCGGTATAACAGGCAATCTTTAGATCTTGATCAATAAATCCCTGATGAATTGCTTTTTTAATTGGGTGGAATTCAATATTGGCGTTGAGATCTTCAAAAATTGCGTAGAATCTTTCTATCTGCTTTGGATTATCTGTAAAAACGTAATTGGTCAATCCTTTGGCAATATTCCCCTGTAAGTCTTCGATTAATAGTTTGAAGTTTTTATTAAAACTAGGCTGTGGCGTGGCTTTAAAGTCCAATTCAAGATCGAAAGGAATCGGGAAGCTGCTTTTACGGGAAACGAGGATAGTAAATTTTTCAATATCTCCGATGACCTCTTTTGGCAAAATAAAAGCCCGCTCTTTCAATGCTTCAGCGAGTTCGTCTTCTCCTTCCACGTTAACTTTATTAGCAAACTCTTCTACTCTTTCAAAACACAGTTGGAGCTTATCCAGTAGGATCTGAAAATCATTGACCCAAATAACGGTATCCTCCGGAAGCACTTTAAAAATAGAAACTTTTTGTTCCTGCGTAAAACGGGTATTGATATTCGGAACGATGGAAACTTTGGCAATATTTCGGATGGACAGTTGTGTATTTGGATCAAAAGTCCGGATACTTTCTACCTCTTCGTCAAAAAGTTCAATTCGATAAGGCCATTCATTGCCGTAGGAAAAAATATCGACGATACCTCCCCGGATTGAAAACTGTCCCGGTTCAAATACAAAATCAACACGAGAAAATCCATATTCGACCAGCATCTCCACCAAAAAATCTACATCTACATTCTCATTCTTTATGATATTGATCCTTGTTTTATTTAATTCGTCGGGAGAGACTACTTTTTCGAAAAGCGCTTCTGGATAAGTGACAAGGATTTCTCCGCCAGACGAAGCAGTCGTGATATTATTAATCATCTCCGTCCGCTGCAATACATTACTGGTATTCAGCTCTTCGAACTGCAAAGGGCGTTTGAATGAATCCGGAAAAAATCCAATAGGTTTCTTTTCAAAAAGGTTGGCGATATTATTTTGAAGATAAGCCGCTTCTTCTTTATCGGACGCAATCAGGAGATGAGTCCTTGGATCAGCGAGGTAGGTTCCGGCCAGGACAAAGGAATCCTGTGCTCCGGTCATTCCTTTCAATAATAAACGAGCCGGAGTATCCTGATTAAACTTTTCCACCATCTGCCGGGTCTGCTTACTATCTCTGTATAAGCCCAGCACGCGTTGCAAATTTTCCACGACACAAAGATAATTTAATTAAGAATTAAGAAGGCGTAAAGAATTAAGTATAATTTATTTGACCCCGATGATTGTTGAGAAAATATTCATAAATAATTGAATGAAAGGAGATTATGTTGAATATTTAGGACTGTCCCCAAAAATTAAATTATCCTTAATTTAGTCCAATCACATAAATAATGAGGAATTAAGAATTTTCTATGCTTATTTTGCAAGGAATACTAAATAATCCTGGCACCCATTAAATTTTTCTGTATGTCAATTTTAAATATTGAAATCAAAGCGCGTTGTGATAATCCGGCGGGTATAAAATCAAAACTCGAAAGTCAAAACGCCCGGTTTGCGGGGATTGATCATCAGATTGATACTTATTTTAAAGCGAATGAAGGCCGCTTAAAATTAAGAGAAGGGAATATAGAAAACACCTTGATTCATTACCTTCGCACTGACCAGGCCGGGCCTAAACAGTCTCTTGTAGAGTTGTATCATCCTGAACCAAATTCGACTTTAAAAGAGGTATTGACGAAGGCAATGGGTGTTCTCGCAATTGTTGATAAACACCGGGCTATCTATTTTGTAGATAATGTGAAATTTCATATTGATAAGGTAAAAGGGCTTGGTTCTTTTGTGGAGATCGAAGCTATTGATACGGACGGCAATATTGGGGAGGAAAAATTGTTGAGGCAATGTAATTTTTATCTTGAGCTGTTTGGGATTGATGATGGGGATTTGATTGAACGGTCTTATAGTGATCTGATTTTGGAGAATGTGCTGGCTGGGGGAGGCGTAAGTTGAAAACTTGCTTAAGTAACTCAGGAAGGCTCAAAGGAACGGCGTAAGGCACATACTACTTTGTGACTTAGTGTCTTTGTGGCAAAAAAAGAAAACGTGCTTAAGAAACTTGCTTATGAGATGAGTAAAATAAAAAAAACATATAAGGCGAAAATGTTGCTATTCGGAGAGTATTCGGTGATCAATGGGTCGGATGCTTTGGCGATGCCGACTGGTTTGTTTTCCGGAACTTGGGACTTCAATAGGGAAGAGGCTAAAAGCCAAGATATTTTGTATGATTTTCACGCTTATCTATGTGGGCTTGAATTTGAGAAAGCCAACTACCTACAATCATCATTTAAAGAGGATCTGGATCAAGGCCTGGTTTTTAACTCAAGTATTCCGATTGGTTATGGCGTCGGTAGTTCGGGGGCGGTATGTGCGGCGATTTTTGATCAGTATTATCAAAAAGATAGTACGATTGATAGGTTAACTTTAAAAAATATCCTGGGTCGAATGGAGAATTTTTTCCATGGTTCCAGTTCGGGACTGGATCCCTTGATCTGTTACCTGGATCAAGCCATCCTGATTCAAAGAGGTGAGCTTGAAGTCCTTGAACTTCCTGAAAATAATAGCGCGTATCACTTTTTTTTACTGGATACCGGAATTCCGAGAAGGACAGCACCATTAGTCCAGTTGTACCTGGAAAAGTATCAATCGGATAAGGAGTTTCAAAAGCTCATTGAAGAAAAACTGTCGGCCTTCAACAATTTAGCTATCCGGCAATATCTCGATGGGGAGTACGAAGCTTTATTTCACACTTTTCACGAGATTAGCGATTTTCAAAGGGTGTATTTTAAAGAAATGATTCCAGAAAATTGTCGTGGTGTCTGGCAACAAGGATTGGATACTGATCTTTTTAAAATCAAATTATGTGGTGCAGGAGGGGGTGGTTTCTTGATGGGAATGACGAATGATTTAGCGCAAGCCACCTTATTATTTAGGGGAAATGGGGTATTAAAAATTAGGGCTCTTTAATAGTCGGCAGTTCGCCGTTTGTTTAGATCGGTGGTTTTGATTTTTCAGGCTATTTCTAATGGGCTGAGCGAAGTTGAAATATTGCTGGCAGCCAACTTACGAAAGGGCCTGATGGAGTAAAAAGCTATATATAAGGTTATCGTTTTTCGCTTACCAGGACAAATGCCGGAGGAATATTAATAGGCACGAAGTGGACATTTACATTTCCAAAAATCTTTTGGTATAACTTTTTGTACAATAATGAATAATGCATTTGAGTAAACATACCACCGATTTTAAGAAATCGCTCACATTCGCCAACGATACATAAGCCCAGCTCGTCGGGCAGTGAAACAAAAGGAATCGCTGAAATTACAGCATCAACTTCTTTAAAATGGTACTCTGTAAGGTATTTTTCAAGATTTTCGGCAGAATCCTCAATGATAATAAGCCGGGGATCATTAATAGCTCTGAGTCGTTTACAAAACTCTGCATTGACTTCAAAAGAGAGCAACATGGTATCGGGGGCCATTCTATTGAGAATATGTTTGGTGACCACACCATCTCCAGCACCAAGTTCAACCAAGACCTTTGCTTCATCGAAATTAACATACCTAATCATTTCTTTACACAGAAATTTCGAACTTCTGGTGATTGTTCCAGTCGTTCGCAGATTCTTCAGACTCTCTCTAAAAAAATCAATATTTCCCATGTTTTCAAGGTTTCCGTTTCTCATACTTTTCTTTTCCTTCTTTGATTGAGAGGTGAAGATGAGCTTTTTTTAAATAGATTTCAAACAAAACCGAAAATGATCAGATAATAGGGGAGTAATAGCAATAAAGAAAATAAGTGATAGTTATGGTTTTTACTCTGAATTATTAATAAAATCCAATAAATCGGGATAAGCGGCAGCGTATATTTTGGAATCATCATGATTCACTCGAAGGCCATTGACGTATGGCACAATAAAAGAATCGGTGACTCCCTGTCGGAGGAGTTCTTTTCTCATTTGATCAGCACTTGAAAATGTTTGGTAGAGACCCAGTGTATATTTGTAATATTGACTGGCGCCATTAGATTCCACCATTACATCAGGATATTTTTCCATAATATCCCCGCTATACATTTGCTTTATTGCTGCAATTTGTACTTTATAAGAAAGTCCCTGAATGGCTGTTTTGTAATTGGACGCCAAGTCACTTTTTATCCGGTTATTGACCATCGGGGGATTCACTTTTACCCGGATCGGAAGTCCGGTAGTATTCAAAATATCGACGTCAATTCTCCGGTTTAATTTTAATGCCTGCGGATTGAATCCACTTTCTGTTTCCAATTTAGCAATCGGATAATTTACGCCACAGCCTTTTAAGGTAATACTTTTAGAATTGACCCCATTTTTAATTAAATAGGCAGCAGCATCTTCCGCTTTTTTTATAGAAAAGTAAAGGTCAAAATTAACAGGAGTTCCGCCTTCAGAGTTACTGGTCAAAATCAATTTCAACTGAGGATACCTGATCAGGAGGCGAGCCAATTTATTTAGCTCATTGGTGTTTTTATAATTTAAAACCTGTCCTTCTTTATCATAAAATAAAGGTGAAAATTCATAGCTTGTAATTTCTTCTTCCGAAAATTGAGGCGCCGAGATGGTAGTAGTGGTACCTTCGCCGGAATTCGGTGTTTGCATAGCTACGGAAACACCGCTTTGTTTTCTCGTTTTATAAGCTCTAACGTCAGAAAATACCAGGGGCGTCGAGGTTGCCAATTGTTCTCTCCTCGGCGTTTTAAAATAAGACACATAAATATCTCTTTTCCCATAACTCTCGATTCTGGAAGAACAAAAATATCCTTTATATCCGTCAGCGGATAATTTAAAATGGGTGTCGTTTCCGGCAGAATTAATAGGTAAGCCCAGGTTTTCAACAACAGCCCAGCGTTCGCCATCATCTTCGAAGGAAGACTCGTATACATCAAACCCGCCCATACCCGTTGTATTATTAGAACTAAAATATAAAGTCCTGCCATCTGTGCTTAGAAATGGGGTAATTTCATCGTATTTGGAGTTGATCACGGGGCCCAGATTCTTAGCGGATTCCCAAGCGCCATTCATAAACTTAGTGATGTACAAGTCTTTTCCACCATAGCCTCCTTCTCTTTTGCTTGAAAAAACAAGAACGCTATCCTTATAGAACTGTGGATCGCTATCGCCCGATTCTGTTTTCATCGGGCTGACAAAATGATCAGGTAATAAAGGTTTTCCATTGATAGGATTGAAGGTGTCTACCAAAACCTCCCCACTAAAAAGGCTTGGTCCTTTGAAATAATATAGAATCGCCCCTGCTTCATCAAATCCGAGTACTAAATCATTTCTGGAACTATTTAGCAATGGGTTCATGGGAGTGGTAGCCGTCCATTCTCCATTGACAATTTGGGTGGAGAACATATCCGATTTAAATTCTCCGAATTTTTTATCCTTGAAGCCATCATCATTCCGCATACCTCCCTGGTTACCTAGCCTGGAGGAGCTAAAGTAAATTTTATCATCAAAATTAGGGCTGAGTACCGGCGCAAAATCATCCCCTTCCGAATTTACATTTTCTCCAAGGTTTTCTACGATAGCAATCTGATCTTTCGCTGTCAGTCTCATTCCGGAAGCACAGCGACGAATTTCGTCTTTTACCCATGCCCGGTTTTCGTTATCATCTTTGATCTTTTTTAGATATAATTTGTAGTTTTTAATTGCTTCTTTGAAATTAAGATCAGCGTGGTAGGTTCTTCCCAGATAAAAATAGGTATTGGGATCGGGCTTTTTATCATTTTCGAGGATAAAAAGAAGGTACTTTTTAGCTTGATCAGATTTATTGACAAAGTAGCTACAGGCTCCAATCTTCAGTCTGATCTCCATATCGTCGGGCTTACTATACTGGACATTATAGTACTTGGTCAGGGCCTCTTTGAATTTTTTATTATAAAAAAGAGCGTCGGCATCTGACCTCATTTTTTTGATGGATTGCGCAAAGGAATAAGGACTACACAGTCCAATGAGTATCGCACAA